>JACMQJ010000051.1 GCA_014377055.1 Candidatus Sericytochromatia bacterium | reverse complement strand
GATATTTATTAGTTCTATATTTTTAATATTACGTAATAAAAAGAATGTACCTAATGGTTACTATGTATCTTTACTTTGCTTAATATATGCTCCTGTGAGATTTTATTTTGACTCTCTTAGGGCTACTGATTTATCAGGTGCCGATATTAGATATTTAGGTTTAACACCTGGTCAATATAGCTCTATAGGAATATTTATTGCTGCATCACTTTTAGCATACAGAATATTTATTAAAGAAAAACCTAAGAATTTGTTACAAAAAAATACCTGATAAAAAGTTTTGTAATTTTACTTACTTTAGCTTAAAACTATAAGTTGAAGATAAAGCTTTTAATATTCTGAAAGTACTGCTTTATAATCCGCCAAAGCCTGATTATAATTTATAATTGTATTAATTTCTCTTATCTTTGCATCAGCAGTTGTCTGTTCTCTAATATTAATAAGTAAGATATTACTATCGCCTAGTTTAAATTTTTCTTTTTCAGCTTCTTCAAGTTTTATTGATAACTCTAACTCTTGCTTTGCTAGTTCTATTTGTTTATAAGCTGGATTTAAAGCTATTTGTGCATTTTTAACATCAACTTGTATTTGATCTTTTATAAAATTATATTGAAGAGCTGTTTGTTCTATGATTGCTTTTTGTTCATTTATTTTACCTTCAGCACTTCTCATCCATAATGGTGCTTTTATTCTAAAACCAGCGTCAAAAACAAATGGCTCACGGGTTTTTGAACCTTGCCCCATATCCTGAGAAATTGCCATAGCAATATTAATATCAGGCAGTCTTTGATTATATAAATAAGTTAATTCAGTATTCATACTTTCAAGATTATTATTAATAATTTTAAGATCAGGATTATTATTAAAAGCTTTTTGAATATTATTTTCAAAACTATTCTTTACAGAAAAATTTATTGAATTTGGAACTTGTGATAGTTTTGGAGTGTATCTTTTACCTTCTTTATCTCTTAAATATATTGATAATTCATTAGCTGATTGTTCAAGGCTTCTTTCAGCAGAAATTAATAAATTTTGCCTTTGATATACGAGTCTTTTATTTTCTATTACTTCTACAGGGGCAATATTTCCTAACTTAGCTATATCCTGAAGATTTTTATCTCTTATAATTGCCATATCTAAGATATTTTTTAAAATAATATAATTTTTAGCAGTACTAACCCACTTCCAATATTTAGATGCAGCCTGTTGCCTTGAATCTATTATTTTCCTTATAATTTTTAAATCTGCTTCACTTTGTTTAAGTTCTGCCTGAGCGATATTTGTACGTCTTCTATCAGTAAAACCGTCTTTAAGTAAAGGTATTTCAAAACCAGTACGATATTCTCCCAAAGAGTTTGTCTCAGATTTTCCTTCATAGGAGGCAAATTTACCAAGCCCTAAACGCCAACCGCTAAAAAATGTCATACCCCAAAGTGTGGTAGGTTGCTCTACATAAAAGTCATACCAGCCATTATTATAATATCCCAATGGTCTAGCTTCACCTTTAGCATTAAATGATGGATCAAATGCACCCTGAATGGATAGAAGTTTACTATCTGCTATACTTCTTTCCTTTCTAGTAATATTAATCAGAGGATATTTTTCATCTACAGATTGATAAATATCATCAATAGTTAAAGTATTTTCTTCAATACTCAATACAGGATTACTAAGAAATAAATATCCAACAGTAAATATAAAGAAATATTTAATCTTTTTTCTCCTTTCTTTTAATAACATAATTAGTTTTCTTTTCCTCTTCATAATCATCAATAACTGGTCTAAATCCGTTGAATTGTCTCCACATTTCATACCATAAAGGAACCTGATTGATAATTATCCAGCCATTAGCTTTTACTCCCTGTCTTAAGTATTTAACATCAGGCCAGTCCTTATCTTTTTGTGGTGTAACTACTACTCTAAATTTACCTTTACCATTATCAGTTGAATCGATTAATGTTACTTTACCCGAAAAAGTTCCGATGGCTACAGAAGGCCATCCATTAAACTGTAAGGCAGGCCAACCTTCAAATTGGAGTCTTACATTTTCGCTTTTAACTACTAATGGAATATCATTACCGCTTATTAAAAGTTCAACAGCACGTTTATTAGTATCAGGGACAATAATAGCAATAGTTTCACCAGTTTTAACCATCTCAGTTCCCTGGTTAACAGTTAATCTTAAAATAGTTCCATTTCTTGCTGCTTTAATTACTTGATTTGACTGCCTTGACATTGTTGTATCAAGCCTGCTTATTTCGCCTGTCGCTCTTGCTGTTTCAGACAATGCAGAAGCATAGCTTGCTTTAGCGTTTGCAACTGAAGCGTTTCCGTCTTTATCAATTTTTGCTTTATCAGAACTTAAAGCATCTACTTCACTTTTTGCAGCATTAAAAGTTGCTTTTATTCTGTCAATTTCAGTTAATGCACGTTTGTATTCGAGATCTGCTAACTCAAGATTTCTTGTTGAGGTTAAACCTTTTTCATCTAAAGATTTTTGTCTTTGATAATTAAGTTCAGATGTTTTTAAAGTAGCTTTAGCTGCACTTATTTGATTTTCTGTAGCTGTCACTCTTTCCATTGCCATCTTAACTCTTAACTCAGCAGCTAATATTGCATTACGCCTTGAATCTTCGAGAGTAGATATAAGAGTTATAAATAATCCAGCTCTTTCTTTGGCAGCTTTTACACTGTCATTTAAAAAGTTTCTCTGTTGTTTTAACCTGTCCAGATAATTTGGATCGTTATCAGATATTTCAGCTATTAAAGAACCTTTTTTAACTTTAGATCCTTCTTGGACATACCACTTAAGTATTCGCCCTTCTACAGGTGCTTCTATATTTTGTTGTCTTTCAAGTGGTGCATAAGCTATAATTTTACCCATTCCTGGTACAGTCTGTAACCAAGGCATATAAATAACAATTAATACAGATGAAATAAAAATTAGAAAAAGCATTAAAGATAATATTTTTATACTTTTTGAGGTTCTAACTGTGCTTAAAGCAGGTAAATCATCAATCATTTCTAGTTGGTAGTATTCTTTTTGATTAATCATTATCTATACCTTATTTAAAATATTTTCTTCCAAATTAAAAATACTGTCACAATTTTCAGCAATTTCTTTATTTGAGGTAGTTATAAATATTGTTGTTTTTGTTAAATCAAAAGCATTAGAAAAAATATGCCTGATAGATTTTTCTTCCATACCATCAAATATGCTGTCAAAAATAATTAATGAGCTATCAGCAACAATTGCTCTTGCAACCATTAGTTTAATACACATACCCTTGGATAAAGGGCTACCACCTGTTGATAAAATGGTTTCAAGACCTGAGGGTAACATTAAGATCTTTTCCCATAAATCAGCTTTTTCAAGAGCAGTTCTTATTTGACTTAAGCTTATATAACTTCGTCCCATTCTAATGTTATCAATAACTGTTCCATGAAATATTTCTACATTACTTACCAATGAAACATTCTCGCGATATATATCCATATTTAGTAGTTCAATATCTGTCCTATTAATTTCTATAATTCCTGATTTTATTTTTCTTAAACCATATATCAGTTCTGCAATCGTTGATTTACCTTTACCTTCACCAGCATAGAAAGCCAAAATCGAGCCAGCTTTTAATTCAAAATTAAGTGTGTAAAAAATATTTGGTCCGTTATTATATGAAAATGTTATATCATTAAATTTTAAATTGAGTGGCAGATCAATATTTTCTAAAAATTCACCACCTTTTCGTTCAATTTCAAGACTAGTAAGATGTTCAAGTTTATCAACTGCGGCAAGTAAATCATAATAAGTTTCAAGCTGTTTTCCAAATTTAGTAAAACCACTAACAATTGAAGCTACAATTATTTCTGCAGCTACAAGCTGACCAATACTTAATTGCTGCTCCATAACAAGCCATCCACCTATTCCAAGTAATGAAGAACTTGCTACTACTTGTAAAAAAAGAGAACTACTAAATAATCTGAGTAAAATTGAGAAGTGTTTTTTACGTGCTTTTAAGTACTCTCTAATTAAAATATCTGAACTTTTCATTGCATGAACATAACCACCACTCGATTTAAAAGATGTTACATTCATTGCTATTTCTTCTAGCCATGCCACAACCTTGTATTTTATTTTTGATTCTTTTATACTTGATTGTACTGCTCCATAAGTAAGAACAAAAAGAATAAAAATAATACAAAATATAAGTAATAAGTCAAACCCTAAAAGTATTGGATGATAAAAAGCCAGAACAACCATGCCCACAATAGTTTGTACTAAAATAGATAAACCATCTATAAGTAAAGTTGATGCACTTTTTTGAACAGTTAAAACATCAAAAAATCTGTTGACTAGTTCAGGTCCATGGTCTTTATCAAAAGCCTGAATCTTAACTCTTGGCAATCTATAAGATAAGTCAGATGTTACTCTTACAAATATTCTGCGTTGAATAAGTTCTACTATATATGTTCTTAAAATTGTTAAAATTGATTCAAAACTCAATGCAAAAACTACAAGCATAGTTAGAACAATTAAAGGTTGTATCAAAGTTGCAAAAGCAATTGTATTAACAAGTGATTGAATAGCAACAGGAATAACTAGTGAGAGTAAACCAATAATAAGAGAATAAGAAATTACAACAAACAAATCTTTTTTCTCTGTTTTAAGTAAGCTAAAAAGCTTAAATTGAGGAGAGTGATGACTGTCATTTAACTCAAGGCTTTTAACTTGCTCAAACATTAAAATACTAACTAAACTGTCTTTTTTTAGATCATTTTGATGAATAATTTGCTTTAAAGATGACTTTTTTATTTCATCTTTTATTCTTATGTTATAGCCAAATGTTGTTTTAGAAGTTACTAATAAATATTCATGCTCAGTAACCAGTATAAAAGGATAATAATTACTCTTTATTTTATTTAAATTCTTAAGTTCTATTTCAAGGGAAAATGATTTTAATCCAGATATATTTAAAGCTTTTTCCAATGGATATAACATATTATTGGTATTAATATCATTTATTTCTCTTGAAATATTATTAATGGTCTGGTTTAATAGCTTTTTATCAATCTCTGGATAAATAGATTCGGAAATAATTTTGCATATGTCTTCTAACTTTATGCTTTTAAGACTTTTATTATTTAAATACGTCATCTTTTGCTTTCTTGTATTAATATTATTTTAAAAGACAATACTACTATCAAAAAGTAAAAGCAATAATATTACATTTAACTTAATATACTATAAAGACATATTTTATATGTCTTTAAAAAATTAGGGAGTAGTAAAGGATCTTTAGAGTCTGTTCGTTAAACTATTTCTTAGTGACTCTTTTTTAACTGATTATCAATATTTTTTGTGGATATTTTTAATCTAGGTATACTAGTTTTATCACCTGGTAATGACATAGCTCTAATCTCATCAATATTGATAAATCCGTCATTATCACTATCAATATTTTCTATTACTCTAAATGAATTAATAATATCATGATCTTTACGCCATTCTATACCAAAATCTCTTCCATACGAATTAAGCTGGGAGCCTTGATGACATAGTTCACATCTAGTTCTGGACTTATAAATATCATTGGCTTGATCAGTAAAAGGAGAATAAGACATAACAGGCATAACTATAATTGAAGAGATTATAGAAGATAAAAAGCTTATTTTTATTATATTTTTTAGCATCAAATTTTTTCCTTTAAAGAAAGTATATCATTATTATCTTTTTCAATATTATTCTTTTCTATTTGAAGTTTTATAATATCTTTTTCAGAATATTTAATTACACAATTTCGTCCCATATCTTTACATAAATACAATGCTTCATCTGCACTCTCAATAAGATCACTAACTGATCCTGTTGTATATAAAGAAATACCAAAACTTGCAGTAACACCTTTTACAAGATTACCGTTAATATCAAGTATCTTTAGAGATTCTATTTGTTTTCGGACTCTATCAGCAAAAATAAATGCTCCTATTTCGTCGGTCATGGTTAGTATTATCGAAAATTCCTCTCCACCATAACGAGCTGATATATCTGTATTTCTTTGGTTTTCTTCCAAAACTTTAGCAATTGATTTTAAAACTATATCACCTGTTTGATGACCATAAGTATCATTAAAATTTTTAAAATGATCAACATCCATCATGATTAGTGATAAGTCATTTTTATATCTTTGTGATTTACTAACTTCTTTTTGTAAATATTCTTTAAAGTATCTTTGATTCCAGAGGCTTGTTAGCCCATCTTTGTTAGCCATCTTATGCCATGTTGTAACATCCTCTATGATACATATCATATTCCAATCTTCTGCCTTATTTAATAAACTTAGAAGCCTAACATGATATACAGAATCAGCTCTTTCATAGTCAAGCGAAATAGGAAGATCTTTTTTATTATCATAAACTTGTATCAAATCAGCTTTAAGATCAGGAATTGAATTAGTAATATCGACAAGCCTTTTACCTATCAGATCTTTTTTTTCTTGTCTTATATTAGAGTCTTTTGACTCATTTTTAACATAAAAAAACTCTTCTGAAGCTGGGTTAGTAAGAACTATAAAACTATTTTTATCAGTAACAACTATTGGTATTTTTATATTATTGAGCAAAGTTTCCAAAAATGTTCTTTCCATAGTCAGTATATTACCTATATCAGATATTTTACCTACTCTAACACTATTAGAAAGCTTTTTATTCTCATCATGAGATATTTCTATTTTATTAGTAATCTCATAATGTAAATTTCTATTTTTAAAGTTATTGATTAGTTTATCCAGTTCATATCTTAAAGATTGAGATATTTGTAATTGTTCATAAAGAATCAGACTAATAAAAGTAATAAAATTAGAGATAATAATACTGATAATACCTAACCAGATATTATTTGAAAAAGCAATAAAATGTAATATATATAAGATTAGAATAGAGCTAACTATTAATAAGACTTGATTGGCAGTTTGTGCATATCTCCAAATAAAATATGCACAAAAAGCAACAATAAAAATAAATAGTACATTTAGAGTTTTAGAAACAGGTTTAATATAATTATTATCAATGATATTTGAAATGAGTTGTGCATGATAAATTACCCCATAAAGAGGCCCTATAGGTGACGATATTCTGTCCTGTAGTCCTTCAGCAGTTGCACCAATTAAAACAATTGAATCTTTAAAATCAGAGGCAGGAATTTTTTTGGAGATAACATCATAAAAAGAATATACTTGAAATATATTTTCTCTACCTTGAAAATTACAATAAATCTCACTAGGTAAATTATCTATATTTTTTGCTCCGTAACTTTTAACTATCTGATAAGAAAAAATATTAATATTATCTTTTGATTCAGCAAAACCTTCGTTCAAAGGTGTTTTTCTGGTAATACCATCATTATCAGGGAAATAATGTGTAAGTCCCAAATTTTTAGCTCCGTTAGCTAACTCTTCTAATGGATAAACAAATTCCATTTTTTGAGCATTTGTTGCATCTGGTTCAAGACTAACAGGTAAGATAACATTTTTTCTCTTTTTTATGACTTGAGCTAAAAATGAATCATCTTTTGGATAAGCTGATTTTTCTGACATAATTATATCAAATCCAATAATACGAGGATTATCACCTAAGTAATCAATTAATTGCCCATATAAAGACCTTCTCCAAGGATATTCACCTATTAAGTCTAAGCTTCTTTGATCAATACCAATTATTTTTATTTTGGAAAATGGTTTTGTTTTGTTTTTTAATAAAAAGCTAGAATCGTAGCCTAGATTTAGTTCTAGCTGAGAAGTTATACCAATTAAATAAAAGAAACTGATAACAAGACCTACAGTCAAGCTAATTATCAGTCCAATATTTTTTTTTAGCACTAATCAGTAAATTTTATTACTCTAAGATTTGAAACTTTGGCTCTTCCATCTATTGTTGAGGCTTTTATAGCAACTTGATTACTTCCTTCTTTTAGAGTCATATTTCCACTAAATGATCCATCATTATTAGCAAAAATAGAAGTGGTATTTAAACTTATTTCTGCATCAGGATCAGTTTTGCCTGACACTTTTAGATCACCATTATCAGCTTTAATTGATGCTAGATTAAATTCTAAAGTTTTAGTTACTACATAAGGATTAACAGGCATATTACCCATTAAAACATTGGTTGACTCTCTCTGTTGAACTATAACTTCTTTACCTTGTGCTTTAACTGATACTTTACCATCTCCAACTAATACTTTTGTTTCATTGTTATCATTAAATGAAGTTAAAAACGATGTTCCTCTAACAGCAGCAGTTGCTCCTTTGGTGTGTATTTGTAGTTTTGAAGATTTACGATTAAATTTACGAACTTTAGTAATAACTTTACCTTTAACTATAGAAAGCTCTGCTATTTGTCCACCTTCAAAGCTTCTATCGACTTTTATCTTATTTACTTTTAATTCTGTTTCAGGCATTAATCTAACATAACCAACATTTTCAGGTAACTCGAGAAGAATAGTACTATTCTTACCAGTTCTGATTGTGTCATCATCGCTTAAATCAGATCCTATTGCTACAGGCAACCATTGATTTGTTTTGGCAAGCTTTTTTTCAACATCACCAGTTGATATTCTGACGATTATTGCATCTCTTTCGATACTGCCTATTGAAGCAATTTTTGACGTACCTGCATATGATACTTTAGGAATTCCTACTATTAACAAACATAATGCAGTTTTTAAAAATATTTTTTTCATCTGGTTATAACCTCTTGACCTATACTAATTCAATTATTCCCTAAAATCAAAGCTTTATAACTTAATTTAACAGTTATTTAATATAAAAATAAAAAATAATTCAGTTGAAATAAATACCCGTCAT
>JACMQJ010000333.1 GCA_014377055.1 Candidatus Sericytochromatia bacterium | reverse complement strand
ATTAACCGTAAATAAAGCTGATTACTCCGAAACGCTTGCCCTCACTGAGGATGTGAATGGCAATTGGAAAAAATTAATTTCAGATTTTGATTCAGAAGAAAAGGCATATAAAGGAAAAAAGAAGAAAAAGAAGTAGTTTTTTAAGCTATGAAAACAAAAATATTATTAGTCTTTTTAGTATTGAGTATTGGTTATATAAAAGCTCAATATCTTTCTACCATGTTTGTTGATACCTTAGAAATTAATATTAACAATTTTAAAATCTATACATCTACTAAACCATTTCTAAGATTTATTCCTTCTAATAGAGATAGTAAACTAATTATATATAACGACAGTACTTATAAATTAGAACTTAATTTTAAAACTTATAAAGATGAAACAAATAACCACATAAGTTTATCTAACGTGGATTTTTCAAAAAATGATTCAAACTGTATTTCATCTCGATCTATATTTATTGACATACAAGAATGTTATGACCTGATTATTTCAAAAAATATTTTGAAAAGTTGGGATGAAAAAAGTGTAATACCAACAGAAAAAATAATCGTAAAATTTAAATATAGATTATTTAAATATGCTCCAAAAGACACTACTAATTATTCTTACAATTACAGACAAGGCTTATGGATTGGACAAGGAAATGAAGCTAAAGAAGTGACCGTAAATTACAATAATGACTTGAAAGATGGTTTAGTACAAGTAATTTATGATAACAATACCTCTTACACTGTTAATTTCAAGAATAATATTGCTTATAATTATGGTGTAGGTTACTGGAGTAATTATAAAACCCGAAATTATTATTTTCCCTCAATACTTTTTTGCGATTCAGTGAAATTAAATGGTCAAGAATCGTTTTACTTTAAAAGAGAAAAAAGAGTGAAAAAGATTAATAAGTTTAATGATTTAAGTGTTTATTCAGAAAAAAAAGGTCTAAAAAACGACAGTATTGAATATGATGTTAGAGGTAAATTTATGGCAATTACTAATGATACTATGATTATTGAATCTGAAGATGTTTATATCCATAATTTTTACTTTAAAAACAATGATAGTTTACATTATCATCCCATAAAAACATCAAATGGTTTTACCAAAATCCCATTGATAAATATTTCGAAAATATATTATGGTCGAGATAAATTCAAAACATTTACTCTCAGAACTACATTAATTTGTTTAGCAACAGCATTAATCGTTTCTCCTTTAATATCTATTCAAAAAGGAGGATTTAACGGTGATAGGTTTCGAAAAGTTACAGGAACTTCACTAGGAGTTATGGTTCTTTCTATATCCTTTGGAATAGGGTTTTCTCAAAAAGAATTTCTGATTTGGCCAACAAAAAAGAATAAAAAAACTTGGGTAATAAAACAGGATTATTTCGATTAAATAATAAAATCAATAATTAAGATAAAAATATCGCAGTTACCCTATTATTATTAAAAAAAATACTATTTTTAAGATATGCAATCTAAGTTACTCAAAAATAAATTAGAACTCCGCGCTTTGTATATGGCGATGTGGAGTAATTAGTAAATCATTTAACATGAGCTAATGTGGACATTAACTCAGCATCCTTACTAATTTAATAAACACATTATAAAAAAAATAAAAATGGCAAAAGAAATTAAAAACGTAGAATACGGTTTAGAGAAAATATTTGAAGGCGCTCAAGACTTCTTACCTTTGTTAGGTACTGAT
>JACMQJ010000332.1 GCA_014377055.1 Candidatus Sericytochromatia bacterium | reverse complement strand
CAAAAAGTTAAGGATTGGCTAATGGTTAATAAATGGGGAATACATAGCTTCAAAAGATAATATTAATTATTTATTTATCCCTTATAACTTAAGCTTTTAGGACTTAGAATAAATTCATATTATTTAATAAGTCGTGTGGTAATTGAGTGGAAAAATCAGAGAAAAATAATAAAAGTTTTCTAAATAAACAAACCTTATTATTATCATTAGGAGCTATGGGTGTTGTCTATGGTGACCTTGGGACTAGCCCTATTTATACATTAAAAGAATGTTTTCATCAAGGATCTATTTTACCTGCAACACCTGAAAATGTCATGGGAGTCTTATCATTGATTTTTTGGTCATTAACAATGGTAGTTACTTTTAAATATGTGACTTTTATCATGAAAGCAGATAATGACGGTGAAGGAGGTATATTTGCCTTACTAGCCTTAATAACAAAACATCAGGCTTCAAAAAAAATTTTAATAACTTTAACTGCATTGTTTGGAGCTTCTCTTTTATATGGTGATGGAATTATTACACCTGTAATTTCGGTTTTGTCTGCTTTAGAAGGTTTAGAAATTGCCACATCTTCGGCAAAGCCTTTTGTTATACCACTAACATGTATTATTTTAATAGGATTGTTCACAGCTCAACGTTATGGTACTAGTAAAATAGGTAAAATTTTTGGACCAATTATGCTTGTCTGGTTTTTATCTATAGGTCTTTTGGGGCTAAACTATATCATAAAATACCCACTTGTATTATCGGCAATTAATCCATACTATGCTTTCCATTTTATGTTACAAAATCAATTAAAAGGCTTTATTATGTTGGGAGCAGTTGTATTGTGCATTACAGGTGCAGAAGCTCTCTATGCCGATATGGGGCATTTTGGTAGAAAGCCAATCCAACTTGCTTGGTATTATTTGATTTTGCCTTGTTTACTACTAAATTATTTTGGGCAAGGGGCGGTGCTTCTTGAACAGCCTAATCTTATTACTAATCCTTTTTATGCAATAATACCTAATTTTTTAATGTACCCAATGATAGCTTTATCGACGGTATCTACTACCATTGCTTCACAATCATTAATATCAGGTATATTTTCTCTAACCAGACAGGCTGTACAACTTGGCTTTTTCCCAAGACTACAAATATTGCATACATCAAGTAAAACCGAAGGGCAAATATACATACCAATGATTAATAATGTGATGATGGTCGCTTGCATTATTATTACATTAGCTTTTAAAGAATCTACAAATCTAGCAGCTGCTTTTGGTATGGCTGTTACAGCTAATATGGTTTTAACATCATTTGTATATTTTGCTATTTTGAGGCATATTTGGAAATGGTCTTTATGGAAATCTGTTTCACTAGTAAGTGTGTTTTTGATCTTTGATTTTACATACTTTATTTCTAACTTATTTAAATTCTTTGAAGGAGCATGGCTACCATTAACAATAGCTTTGGGTATTTTTACAATTATGACTACTTGGAAAAAAGGAAGAGATTATCTTAAAAGCATAATTGATAGTAAAAAAATGGGTTTTGATACATTCTTTGAAGATATTAATTTATCCAAATATCAGAGTGTACCAGGAACAGCCATTTTTATGTCAATGAGTTCAGATGCTGTACCACCAGCTCTTTTGAATAATTTAAAACATAATCATATTATTCATGAAGAAATAATATTTTTGTCTATTCACAATTTAAATATTCCTTTTGTTGAAAAAGAAGAACAAATAAAAATAGAACCTTTGGAAAATGGCTTTTATAGAATAATAGCTGAATATGGCTTTATGCAAACTCCTGACGTGTCAGATATTATTGAAAAATTAGAACAATCTAATCTAAATAGCTATCCCGAATCGACTTCGTATTATCTTGGTCGTGAAACATTATTAGTTACAGGTAATTCAGGAATGATGAAATGGCGTAAGTCTTTATTTTCTTTTATGTCTAAAAATGCTCAATCTCCTACGTTATATTTTAATATTCCACCTGAAAGAGTTATTGAGCTTGGTATACAGGTAAAAATATAAGAAAAATTAGGGTTAAAAAAAATTAGAAAATTATTATCAAATAATTTTGACTCTTTAGGATCAGATACACGAAAAATAGTATAATTGTGTGATTAGTAACTTGTATCAATCACATAATTATGATTAATATTCAGGCTAATATTTAGGTTGGTGCAAGTTATTTGCATTATTTAATCATGATATTTTTTTTTATGATAAAATTTAGATAAAGATTTAAAGAGGCTTGGTATATTTATGGATGGGCTAATAATTATTTTAGCATTTATTATAGGATTGATTTTATTAGCTTATATAGCTTTTGAATTAATCTATCAAAAAAGAGATAAAAAAACTATAGAACCAGTCGAAGGTGCAAGAACCAACTGGACAGTAATTTCAGAGGACAATAACCATAAGCTTTTTAGTTCAACCATGAAGCTTCGTAATAAAAATGAAAAATACGAAGGTACATTAACCAATATTAGTGTAGAAAGTAAAATGTTATTTAAAGGCGAATATCTTAACGACATTCATATCGAAGCAAAATTAATACCTGATAACTCGGGTATTCGTCAAGATGGTTATATACCAGCATTTTTAGTACCTTCAATGAAAGATATAAATGTAGAAGTACAAGCCAAATTTACAGGTAATTTAAGTCAATTAAATAAAATTCATGCTGTAGTATTGAGAATAAATTATACCGTCTATGATAGACGTAATTATGACCGTAATAAAATAACAGATATTATTTTTGTACCTGTTCAGGAAGCTATACAACCAGATCTAAAATCTCTTTCAGAAAAAGGAGCTTTATTATATCCAGTAAAAACACATCTTTTGTCTGATAGTGACGATCTAGCCGAAGTTATCAAAAAATATGCTGGTAGCTTTTTACAAAAAGGCGATATTGTAGTAATTGCCGAAAGTCCTATAGCCATTACCGAAGGTAGATACAGACATCCATCACAAATAAAACTAAGCTGGTGGGCTAAGAGATTATGCTATTTTGTTCCATCTGTTGGTAGCTTGTCTAGTCCTTATGGTATGCAATGTGCTATTGATCAAATCGGCACGGCTAAGTTTGTTTCAGCAATGGTTGCAGGATTTTTTATGAAATTGCTTGGTAAAAATGGTTGGTTTTATACTTTGGCTGGTATGGAATCAGAATTAATTGATGATTTGACAGGGACAATAGCTCCTTACGATCAATATATTATACTTGGACCAAAAAATCCTGAAAAATTTGTCTACGATCTAAAAAATAAAATTGGTATAGATGTTGCTATCGCTGATGCTAATGATCTAAAAAAAGCAAGAATACTTGCTTGTACAATACCTGAAGGTCAGGCACAGATTAGAAGCTGGATGCTAAATAATCCTGCTGGTAACTCAGATGAACAAACTCCTATTGTCATAATTCGTCCTGATAATTTGGATACAAAAAAGAGGAATACACATGATCAGACCTGCGAAGTATAAAGATTTTGCTGCAATAAAAAATATCTTTGAAGTTGCTTTTAGTGATGAGTATAAACAAAGAGGTCTTGATATTGTCGATCGAATTAACAGATGGCAACAACTGTATCCTGTAGTTAAGTTATTGGCTAGTTTTCATAATCCTTATCAGCACTTATTTAATGTTCATGTCTATGAAGACGAAACTGATAATAAAATAGGTGGATTAATACAAACCAGTGCTAGAAGCAAAGACCAAACTAGATGGCATGTTGAAAATATTGCCGTTTTACCTGATCACCGTGGTAAAGGGATCGCTAAACAGCTTTTAAATTATATGTTTGATACATACATGAATCTTGGTGTTAATAGATTTACCCTTGAAGTTGATATTAGTAATGATGCGGCAATAAAATTATATGAGTCTATTGGTTTTAGAAAATATACGACTATTCACTATTTTAAGATTCCACCAAAAAAGCTGGCTGATTTTAAAAAAGAGACTGTTTCTATACCCGAAGGTTTTAGAACTTATAAGCCTGCTGATGCCCAAGCAAGTTTTGATCTATACATGGCTTGTACACCATCATCAATACGAATTGTTGATCAAAAAGAGCTTTCAGATTTTCATGAAAATCCAATTGAGCAAGTTTCAAAATATATTAAAGAATATACTAAACGTTGTAATCAAGTACATTTTGTTGTTGAAAAAGATAATATGATTATTGGGTCGCTTGAAATAGTTGCACAATACAGAAAGTTACCACATGTTATCCGATTACTAGTTCATCCTGGCTATGAGCATTTGAATGAAACCTTACTACAGTATGCTTTTAATTTTTTGATGGATTATCCAGCAAGATCGGTTTTAGTTGCAGCTTCAGAACATCAAAAGGCAAAACTTGAAGTAATAAAATCAATGAAGCTAAAAACTGTCTCATCAGATTATTTAATGGTAAAAGATAATTTACAGATAGTTACTTTGTCTGATACAAATACTGAGTCTACTAAATCAGAAAAAATGAATTTTAAACCAATATTTAATAAAAAAGACTATGCCATCAGGAAAAACTCACGATAGTATAGCATGGTATTGTTTTATACCATTTTCATATCTTTGCTGGTATCTGACTAATGACCTAGAAGCTGTATTTATATATACTTTTGCTTACTTTTTTAGTAATTTAATGTTCAGTGGTGATCTTGATTTGGTGAGCATTCAATCAAAAAGATGGGGAATATTTCGCTGGATATGGATTCCTTATAGAAAAATGATTCCCCATCGTTCCAAATGGTCACACGGTATTTTACT
This sequence comes from Candidatus Sericytochromatia bacterium, assembly GCA_014377055.1. Classification (GTDB taxonomy): domain Bacteria; phylum Cyanobacteriota; class Sericytochromatia; order UBA7694; family JACMQJ01; genus JACMQJ01. The sequence goes on along the minus strand of JACMQJ010000332.1, from coordinate 269 downwards.
TGGTACAGTTTTCAGAATATTTTATTTAGGAACATTTTTATCAGTATTTTATGGCATTTTGTATTTTATTAGTTTGCAATACTTGCCATCTATCAATAAAGAGCTAATTCATAGCACTAATAAAGGAGTAATATTTTTAAAACATCAACAACCAATATATTTTGTTACTATTTTTTTGGGTTTATTTACAGGAGCAACATTACACACAACAGCCGACGTAACAGTTAGTAAGATTAAACGAATTAGAAAAAAAAGAAAAAAGAAAAATT
>JACMQJ010000331.1 GCA_014377055.1 Candidatus Sericytochromatia bacterium | reverse complement strand
ACAAGATTATAAAATGTTGGATAATGAGTTTAAAACATTATTTCCAGAATCTGAATCAGAAGAACGAAGAGTAGATAAGCTTGTAGAAGTAAAGCTTAAAAATGGAGATAATAAATGGATATTATTGCACATAGAAATTCAATCTTATGAAGATAAAGATTTTTCCAAAAGAATGTATCATTATTATTCAAGGATATTTGATAAATACGACAAAGAAATAGAAGCAATAGCAGTGTTTACCTATCAATCAGATAGACATAAATATAGTAAATACGAAAGTAAATTTGTTAATACAAAAATAACTTATGAATATCAAATTTATGACTTGGCAAAACAAAATATTAGGGAATTAGAAAAATCAAAAAATCCCTTTTCATTTATTATACAGACATTAATGAAAGCTTTTGAATATGAGGAATCAGACGAAAATAATTTTAATTTCAAAAAAGAGTTATCAAGATTATTATTGTCATCTGGATATGATAAAAAAGAAATAGAACGATTATTTAGATTTATAAATTTCGTATTTGAGATTAAGAATAAAAATTTAAGAAGGGTATTTTATAAGGAGGTTGCGGAAATGGCATTAAGAACTGAAACTGATTATGGTTTGACGGATTACGAAATGGCTGCTGTTGAAATAGCCGTTGAGAAAAATATAGACAAAATTGCTAAAAACTTAAAAAACAAAGGTTTTTCTTTAATTGATATTTCAGAAGCAACTGGCTTAACAAAAGAAGAAATAGAAAAACTGTAATAATCTTAAGTACATAATTAAGATTATTTGTTTGACCATTTACTAATCATGAAAAATAAAAAATAGCAAAATCAGTTTAACAATAACATTGAATAATACAATAAACTAGTTTAAAGGTAAAAAATAATGACAAGTAAATATTTAAGAGTAATTGAAGAATTAAGTCAGACTGGACAAAGTAAAATGAAAGTTTTTGGTAACTCAATGTTACCAATAATAAAGAGTGGTTCTTTATTAACATTTCAAAAATATGATGAATATGAAATAGGTGATATTGTTTTTTGTAAAGTAAAAGGACGATTTATTGATGCTCATAAAATCACAAAAAAAGAATCTAATAAAGGTTACTTAATAGCCAATAATCATGGTTTTGAAAATGGTTGGGCTAAAATAATTTATGGAAAAGTAATTAAATCAGAATATTAAATTATAAATTTATGATTTCCTGAGATATTTTGTTTTAATAATATTCTAAAATCATCAATTTCTTCATTGTTAATAAAGGCTCTTTTTGGTATAACTGTAAAATAAAACTTATCTGTATATAGTAAAAAAAACTGTTTATCTTCAACTATTGTCTTATAAATTGACCATTCAAGATTTGAATCAATCTTATCTGTTTTAAAGCCTATACCGTCTTTTCTAAAAGTTAAATAATATTCATCTTTTAATTTCGGATTACGATTATAGACAAATGAAGGAAGAATAAAAAAAGCTGAAAAAACCATGAAAAGTAATAGTAATGATAAAATAATTGTACTTATCCAAATAATTGAATAACCAAAATAATATAAGCATAATAAGCTAAATAATAATAAAAAAATAGAAAATATTATGTATTTTTTTATTTCTAAAACATTTTTATAATGTAGGACTACAGCTCGCTTATATTCTTCTTTTGTATAAGTATATTTAAGAAAAATATCTTGGCTCATAATACTTTATGAAATCTTTTTGTAATAAGCTGAGGTCGTGTTATAGCACTACCAATAACTACAGCATAAGCATTTAGATCAAAAGCATGTTTCATTTGTTCTGGAGTCCATAATTTACCCTCCATAATAACAGGTATTTTTAGCTTTGAAGTTAGTTTTTCTAATAACAAAAAATCTGGTTCGTCACTCTGTGGACTGTATGCTGTATAGCCTGAAAGAGTTGTCCCAACACAATCAAATCCTAGTTCTTGAGCCTTGACTCCCTCATCAAAGTTTGAAATATCAGCCATAGCTAATAAACCATATCTATGATGAATTATTTCTAGTAAATCTTCTATCTTTTCTCCATTAGGTCTTTTTCTATTGGTTGCATCAATTGCTATTATATCAGCACCTGAGATTGCCATTGTATGGACTTCTTTAACTGTTGGCGTGATATAGACATCTGAATCAGGATAGATCTTTTTGCATAATCCTATTATTGGTACATCAAAAAAATGTTTCATTTGTCTAACAGGTAAAGCCCCATTTGCTCTTAAAGCTATAGCTCCACCTTCTAAAGCAGCTTTTGCCATTGATAAAAGTGCTTCTGGACTATATAGTGGTTCTTCTTCGTTAGCCTGACAAGAAACAATCAATTTTCCTTTTAAAAAGCTAAGTATTTCACTATTTGTCATTTATTTGTATCTATTAATATATTCAATGGCATATTTTACATAATTTTTGGCAGTTTCTTCAATCAAATCAAATTGATACTTACTTATTTCTTTTTTTACTTTTGCTGGAATACCAACAACAAGAGAGTTAGGAGGTATAATCATATTTTCACTAACTAAAGCACCTGCTGCAATCAAACTATTTTTACCAATAACTGCACCAGTTAAAACAGTTGCTCTCATGCCGATTAAGACATTATCTTCAATTGTACATCCATGTAAAATAACACCATGTCCTAAGCTAACATTATTACCAACTTTTGTAGGAAAACCATTAACACAGTGAATAATTGATCCATCTTGAATATTAGTATTTTCTCCAATAATAATTTCATCAACATCACCACGTAAAACAGACTGAAACCAGATACTAGAGTTTTTACCAATAGTAACTTTTCCCAATAATGTAGAGGTTGGAGCGATAAAAACACTGGTATCAATTATTAAATTATCGGTAAAATACATCATATTCCTTAAAAACTATTGATTAGCAAACCAGACAACATAAGCTCTTAAATGTATATAATTTGATGATTTTTTATCAGTTACTTCAAGATCGCAAAGTGGTACAGAGTATTTATTTCTATTCTTTTTAGCATTAACAACAATTCCATAGTTTTCATCAACAAAATCTATACCATCAAGGCTTAATACATCATCAATTCTCAGTTTACCTTTTTCTGATAGCTCAACTATTTCTACTTCAAAAGGAAATGTAATATTTTTTTCTATATACCTTTTCCACGCTTCAAAAACATCTATTTCACTATCAAGATCATTAATAACACTCTTAATTATTTTTCCTTCTTCACCGAGCTCAGACCACATGTATTTTTCATGTATCTCATCTTGAGCTTTATTAACATCAACTTCTGAATCTCTAGCTACAGTTAACTCAACCTCATCAAGAGATAGATTCATTAACTCGTAGTCAAGACCATCTTGTAAACTATCTAAAATATAGTTTTCAGGTAATATTCTTAAAGTTATTGAATCCCATTCAATACAAACTAAAAGTTCTTTGTTTTCAGTCTCATCAAAGTCAACGATGCGTCCTTCATAACCACTTAAAAACATGTTTTCATCATCAGGACAGATTATGCCTTCTTTTACTCTGACAGATTGTCCAAGCTTTAAATCCGATTTTTTATTAAGTTTTTCGATCATAGATATATTATTGCTTTCAAAATTATATTGATTATTAAGTGTATATTATAGCAATTTACTACATCATTCTAACTAAACTACTTGAAATAAAATTAAGCAAAAGTATTAAAAGTATTGGTGAAAAATCCAAGCCAAGATTTTTCTGTATAGGATATAGAAGTTTAGAAATAGGATCTAAAATAGGCTTATAAATACCATCAAAAACACGTTTTACAGGCTCTACCTGTGGAATAGGAACAAAGCTTAAAATACAATACCCAATTAAACCATAATAAAATATTCGTATTGCCCAAAGAATAATCTCAATCAAAGTATTTTTACCTCATCATTTTATAAACCCGATCTAATAAGTGATTATACTCTAGGCTATCAAATTTGATCTTAATAATGACTTATTTTTATGTTTTTGAATAAAATATCAGATTACTAAAAATCTTTTTTATTTATCTCGTACCAATGTTTTAACGAGTTATAAAAATTGTATTTAAAATTAAAATTAAAATCCAAAAGTACTTGTGGAATAATATGAGTTGATGTCCCAGCTTTTTTTACTCTGACTGGATGAACAGGATTTTTTTTACCTAATAATATTTGCAATATTTTAGAAATAAACAGTAATAAGAATATTGGTATTGAAACTACTATCGAATTACTATTTACAAATTTTTTAATATGCTTAACCAAGTCAGAAAGCCTTTCTGTTGGGTATTCTACATAATTATAACAAAGATAGTTAGTTTCATTTTTTAGCAAAAAATCAATACTTTCTATTAATCCATAAATATAACCATAAGATTTATGGATATTTCCTGAGCCTGGATAAGCAAAATAACCTTTTTTTATTGCTTTAATCATGCGTAAAATATTACCTGGATCGTTAGGTCCATAAATAACTCCTGGTCTAACAATAATTAGTTTTCTATCCGCAGAGTTTTTTTGCCATAATCTATGTATTAACTCTGATGAATATTTGGATATTCCATAAGCTGTGTTAGCCAAGCATGGGTAGTTTTCATTAATTGGAGTTTCTGATGAACCATAAACAGAAATACTACTAGTAAAATAAATATTTTTACAATTTACTTTTCTTGCATATTCACAAACATTGTATGCACCATTAATATTTGTTTCATAATATTCTTTGTTATCATGACCTGGTTCTCGATGAATTGCAGCAAAATTAAAAATCCAATCAGGTTGAATACTTATTAGATCTTGAGATGTTATGTCTTGTCTAACATCAATAATGAAAGAAATTATTTTTTCATTATTTTCTAATAAAGATGTTTTTATATCAGCAAGATAAATTTTTGAAAATATCTTACTATCAATAAAATGTCTAGCCAAATGTGTACCTATAAAGCCACTACCACCAAATATAATGCAAATTGACATTTTATTTTATTAAACTATTTTTATTGATCTCTTCTCTTTCAGAAAGAAAAGTGGATGATTTTTTTATCAAGGAATCAGCATATTTTAAAGTGAAGTTTGTTAAATACTCATTATCTATACTATCAATTAAACTTTTTATATTAGATAGAGATAATTTTTTTTCAGAAAAATATTTTAAATAAGATGGATGACAACCTCTAAGAGCTGATAATGTATAGAGAGTTTCTTGATATAAATTTTTATCTGCAAAAGCTGACTGTAAGTCATTATCAATTAAATCCAAGATAGGGAAAATATTATAACTATTATTAATCAAATAGCTTAAGATTAACTCTGTCTTGAGATTGCCACCACCTCGACCTAACCCTGTTATGGATGAATCTATTACTATATTCCTATTAGTAGAAGTAATAATATTACTAACTAATTTAGTTAAGTTTATTGAATTAGAATAAGCTAGTTGTAAGTTATTATGTGCATGAAAACCAATTTTTATTTCTGGTTTTAAATTATTATCCATCAATAAAAAAAGTCTTTCTAACTCTTCAAAATACATATTACCTAAGCTATCAACAATATATAAGGCAGATAAATTTAATTTATTTGTATAATCAATGACTCTTAGTAATTCATCATTAGAATAACTTGATGTAATCATAGGCTGCAAAAATATCTTATAACCTTTATCATCAATATTTTTTAAATCCGAATAAATATTTAGCAGATCTTTTTTGTGAAAAGCAAATCTAATGTTATTTACAACATTTTCTACACTATTATTCTTTAGCTTGGAAAGATCATAATCGCCAAAGTCCATCATTATAAATAACTTTGATAATAGTTTATCTTTAATAGGCTGAAGAATATTATTAATTGAATCAATAGAATTAAATCTAGTTGAGTCTTTATCAAATGAGTTTTTATCAGACAAATAACCACATTCAATATTCTCAACATTTGCTTTATCTAAAAGAAGTATAGTATTAATAATTTGTTGATCTTTAAACTCCCAGTTGTTGATGTAGCCACCATCTCTAAGAGTGCAATCTAGTAACTCTATTGACATTATTACTATCTTAGAACAGATAACCAATTATTAAATTTGTGATAGGTTTGATCTGATGAGTTCACTATTTCATTATCATTATCTTTATTTTTTTCTGAATAATTATTGATAAAATCGCCAAACTCTTTCCACATTGGTCTAACATTTGTACCATAGCTATTAAAAAATGATGATCCTTTGCCTTGCTCAAAACCAAATATTTCATTTAATTTTTTAGAAACAATTTGTCCTCCAAGAGTTGCACCTTCTAAAACATACATACAACCTAATGCTTGAGCCATATTATTTATGTCTGGTAATTGGCTTTGGTCACAAACTTCTAAAGCTGATATTTCTTGATCGGATATATTTAAATATTTCATATCTTCAAGAAGAAAAGCTGATTTGTCTCTATTCTTTAGATTAAAATCATTGCTTGACCAATCTTCCAAACTAGAAATTTTGTTTTCTAAAGGTTGATAAAAGCCATAAAATCTCTTTAAAACATTTTTATATTCATCATGATTGGCTGTACCATCCAATATTTTGTTTGCCCAACCAGTAAAATCATCATGATATACCATGGTCTTTTCTCTTATTTTTGTAAGTATCACTTCAAACACCCTTTATCTTAAACTAACTAAAACGTTATTATCATATTTTTATCTATAAAGCTTTTGTTATATTAACAAATTAAAAATAGTTTAAGCTGATTTGTTTAATAAAATTAGATATTGTCTTGATATTTTGTAAAGAATAATTTATTATTCACATTTGATTTTAATATAAAAGTATCACTATACTCAAGTAAAATTGGTTTGCAGTTTTTTGCAAAGAGGACTGAGACGTAGCTCAACCCGAACAAAGTTTTAATTTTATAAACCAATTTTGAAAAAGTATATCTTATTTTAATAAGACAAATAGAGCATCTTTTTAAACCCCTCCACAGAAAACCTGACGGTCTTGCCCCGTGTAAGCGTTAAACGTAATAATAAGCTTTTGATTAACATTACAGATAACAACCTTATTAATTTTATATTTTTGGGCTATATAAAAAAAGAGTGCTCCACCTCTAATAAACGGCTCAAAGTAGGTATCTACTTTT
>JACMQJ010000330.1 GCA_014377055.1 Candidatus Sericytochromatia bacterium | reverse complement strand
ACTACTTTTTTGAAACTTCTTCAATATTTGAAAATTTTACTGCTTTTGGTTTAAATACATAAATATCCTTCCCAATTTTTTTTACTTTGGCCTCGCCAGCAGCTTCCTTCATATCCATATCATCATCTTTCTTAGACATATTTACTTTGTATAATTCGCCTTCAACTGTCACATCTCTGCCTTTAGCAGCAATAGGAAAAACCATATCTCCATCTTTTACTTTAACAAAAATAGATTCATTCTTATTTGCACCAGATACTTTCATCCAACAACCTTGTTCTGTGCATACATCTAATACTTTACCTTTAATTAAAACAGTTTTTCCCAAAAAGTTTTTTGGTGTTTTGATTAATTGAGTAATATTGGTATTTTCTTTTAAAGTTATTTCTTTACCCATAACAACATCTTTTGCATAAGCATTATTTGATATTAAAACAGCTAAAATTGAAACTGTATTTATTATTATTTTTTTCATTTTTTAAATTCCTTATTTTTATAATTAACTCACCCCTAACCCCTCTCTTTTGAAAGATAGGGGTTAGGGGTGAGTTATAGGGTTTTATCTGTCAAATATTTCTTTAGAAATAATCAAACGTTGAATCTGACTTGTACCTTCATAGATTTGAAATATTTTTGCATCTCTCATTAATTTTTCTACAGGGTACTCTTCTGAATAACCATACCCACCAAAAACTTGAACTGCATCAGTTGCTACTCTCATTGCAGTATCCGCAGCAAAAGCTTTTGCCATTGATGCTTCCATAGTATTCTTTTTACCTTGATCGATAATCCAAGCTGATTTCCAAACAAGTAATCTTGAAGCTTCAATATCTTTTGCCATATCTGCAATCATAAAACTTATTGCTTGATGCTTGGCTATGGGAACACCAAATGTATGTCTTTCTTTGGCATATCTAATTGAATGTTCCATAGCTGAACGAGCTAAACCAACAGCTGCAGCTGCAACAACTGGTCTTGTATGATCAAATGCTGACATAGCTATTTTAAAGCCTTGACCTTCTTGACCTAAGAGATATTTTGCAGGTATTTTGACATCAGCAAAAGAAATTCCTCTAGTATCTGAGCATCTTTGTCCCATATTCATCTCTTTACCACCAACTTCAATACCTAAAGTATCTTTTGGAACAATAAAAGCACTCATTCCTTTATGTCCTTTGGTTGGATCTGTATAAGCTAAAAGAAAGTACCAATTAGCAACACTAGCATTGGTAATCCACATTTTACTACCATTGATAATATATTCATCACCTTGCTTAACTGCTTTTGTTTTTACTCCTTGAACATCAGATCCAGCACCAGGCTCTGTTACACAATAAGCAGCCAATAATAACTGTTCTGTCATTGGTGATAAAAATTGTTTTTTCTGTTCTTCTGTACCTGCCAGAATAACAGGAGCTTGAGCAAGACTATTAGCTTCCATTGCTGTTCCAATACCTGTACATCCCCAAGCATTTTCTTCAGCAATCAAACAAGATTCAAAAACACCTAGACCAAGTCCACCATAAGCTTCTGGTACATGGGTATTCATAATACCAACATCCCAAGCTTTTTTTAAGACTTCCCAAGGAAACTCTCTAGTTTCATCATAATGTTTTGCCTTTGGAGCAATCTCATTTTTGCTAAAATCACGTGCTAATTGTTGTAATTGTTGTTGTTCTTCACTTAAACCAAAATTTACCATTATTACCTCTTTTTTATAAATTTAACGGATATATGTTCTCATCTGTGATTGAGTTATTAATGCTTCTTCTATTTGCTCTCTTGTACAGATATTCAATTTAATAAATGATTCACCAATAGGACAGCCTGTTTCTTCATGGTATGAAAGAGCTTTGATTAAGTTTTCTTTTGATATATCATACTCCTTTACCAAAATATGACCTAATCTTGTATTTTGACGAAAATTTTCACGTTTCTTATAAAAAGATTTCACTAATTCTCTAGCTTGTTGATCATTAATGATAGTCGTATCATCAAGCAAACCAGACTCATCCAAAGCAAAGCTTACTAACTCTTCTTCTGACGCATTAAACGGTGCGAATTGGTCTTTTTTTAAGTTTCTGATTGTAAATTCTTTCTTCAATTTATTTTACCTGATCTAGCATTAAAATATCAAAGCATAACTACTTATTATATTATATGTTTAATGTCATTTATAAATATTTCACTAAAGTTAATTTGAGTTATATTTTTTATAAACCTAAGAAGTATCATAATTAGAGGTATACAACTTTAACAAAACAACAAAGAAAATTATTATAATTAAACTTAATTTGTAATTTATCACTATTATTGATAACATTTAATTCATTCTTAAAGGTAATATAATAGTGAATATTTTAGAAATAAATAACCTATCCAAAAATTATGGTAAGCTAAAAGCAGTTAATAGCTTATCTCTTACTGTCCAAAAAGGTAATATTTATGGACTACTCGGGCCTAATGGTAGTGGTAAAACAACCACTTTAGGTATAGTTCTAGGTGTAATAAATTCAAGTAGTGGTGACTTTCGATGGTTTAATTCGGATGAAAAAACTAAAAGTAGAAAAAAAATAGGAGCAATACTAGAAACACCTAATTTTTATACATATCTTTCAGCATATAAAAATTTACAAATAGTAGCTGATATAAAAGGTGTTGATTATCAACGAATTGATACGGTTTTAAAAACTGTTAACCTTTTTGAACGTAAGAAGGATAATTTCGCAGGATATTCTCTTGGCATGAAACAAAGGTTAGCTCTTGCATCTGCTTTACTTTCTGATCCTGATGTTCTTGTTCTTGATGAACCCACCAATGGACTTGACCCCCAAGGAATAGCAGATATTAGAGAAATAATTCAAAAAACAGCTCGAGAAGGTAAAACAATTATTATTGCCAGTCATATTCTTGATGAAATAGAAAAAGTATGTACTCATGTTGCTGT
>JACMQJ010000329.1 GCA_014377055.1 Candidatus Sericytochromatia bacterium | reverse complement strand
TCCTGTAGCTAGTGATAACTCGTCTGCAAATAACCGAATTAGCTTTTTTAATGCTTCAATCAAAGGTAAAAATATATCTGGAATACCTGTTGATGGCGGTGGCATATCTATCAAAGATCTATGTAACGAGATTAATAAATAACAGGTATTTAATAAGGTAAAATTTTCTTTATATAAATATGATTAGATGTATACCAAGCAATAAGACCATATTTCTTAGCATTTATTTTTACATTAGGGTAAAAGATAGGCTCTTGATTATCCGAAAAATTACTAGTTTTTTTGACACTAGAATAATTATTTATAACCTCAATATACAATTTCGGACTAGAATAATATTCTTGCCATATCAGCAATCCATTACCAAAGCTGTCTAACTCTATTTTATAAGATCCAGTTATAGATTTAGAAATAATATTTGAAGAATTATTAGCAATATAATTGTGTACTAATCTTACCTCTAATGATTTATTTTCATTTATTGATGTTATGTATCCGTTTCCAGAAATATCTAAATTCGTTGATACATTAGAAGATAAGTTAGCAGAAGTATTTGATAATACTTTTATACCAAGATCACTACCAGAGCTAAGAATATACAAATTATCAATATTTTCAGTAGAAAAAGTCAAAACTTTATCATTATCTAGCTTAAAATTATTAATATTGTAACCATATATTTCTTTAGTAGTAGTTTGCCAGATTATAAAGCCATTGCCGTCTTTATTTATAGTACTTTTAAAAGTATTCTTTTCTGGATTATTATCTATATTATTATCACTTATTAAAAACTGTTGACCATATGGAAGATAGTTTTTTAATAAAATTCCATATAGTTTGATATTTATATCAGAAAATGTTCCTATTATTGAATTACTTGTCCAGACTAATATGCCATTTCCATCAGAATCAATAGAAACTTCTGACTTTCCAAAATCGTTACCAAGAGAAAACTGTTCTCCTACAGGATTTAAGTTTTCTAATTTCTTACCTCCGTCATTCCATATTATTAAACTTTTCCCATTGTTATCTACAGATATAGTTAATGGTACGGGAGAAGATTTATAATTACCAATTTCTATATTTCTATTGCCTAAAATAGGGTTATAAGAAGGCAAAGATTTTTTAATAATTGTTAATCCATTATTACAACAAGTTTCACTACTCTTAATAGGTGATTTAGCTATACAGCTGCTTAAAGTTATGAATAAAGCTATTATAACAGGATCTTTTTTATCTATATTATCTAAAAAACATTTCAAAAAAACATTTCTTAATAGTTTTGATAAGAATATGTGTCGTACCATCCTGCTGATGAGCCAGCATTATTATAAGCTCCTGACACTCCTGTTACACCGCCTACATAATCAAATTGATTTATTCCTTGTTTGTAAACTTGATAACCAAATGCTCTGCCACCACCAGAATTGTAAGTCCTAAAATCTAAGTATCCACCAGTACTTAAACCATTTATACCCCAAAACGCATCATTTCCATAGCCTTCATATCCGTAATAATTTTGCCAGTTATGGGCATCAGTAGTTTGAATATTATCATCTATATTAAAAACTCTAGTTATTAGTGGATATTGATGTAAGTATTTTGCTAATAATAAAGCGTTATAAGCATTAAGCTCACGAACATTTGCTGTAGGAGAACCATTACTCACTCTGTCTACATTATGATCTGGCTTAGAAAGGTCAAACCCTAGAAATTTTTCAACATGTATAGGTGGATTATTACCACTAGGTGCGTTGTAAGTAGCTAAATTGCTTGAATATATAAGTTGACTTCTTATTTGTAAAGCAGTTAAATTATTATTTCCATTAGCAGCGGCTATCCTTTTCATCATACCTGCTACAGCAGCTACTATAGGGCATGCGTTAGAAGTTCCAGCAGTTAACGACATTGCTCTATTGCCGTTGATCGGATTAAAACTTGGTACCCACATCCCATTTGCAGCGGCAGCTAAATGGATTCTATTTCCATATGTAGATCCAGTTCCAGATGTGAAAGCCTTCGACCTTCCTATACTAGGTATATCTTCTGTCCCCCCCACAATTATTTCAGCTGAGTCGGGGAAATTTGTAGTATTATAAGCTGAATTTGTATCACTTATATCGTTATTAGAATTATTACCTGCACTAATTACAACTATCTTATTTCTAACCGAATATGCATTGTTAATTTCATTCCTTATACTAGGAATAAGAGAAATTGGTTTATCATTGCCTGTTCCTAGACTAATACTTATAACGTCTACATTCATATAAGATGCCTGAAATATAGCATGTGCTACTGCTTGCTCACTATAACTACCAATTAATTTTATAGGATATATGTTCGCACTTGGAGCCACTCCAGATGCTCCAGATCTAGCTTGAGCTGACGGACCATATTGGTTTATATTATCTCTTGGACTAGCTGCAATACATGCTGAATTTGTACCATGAGAATAATCAACTCCTGGATGGTCAGAAGCATACTCTCTTACATCATTACCAAGTTGATAACCATTTGCTGCTGTATATTGCACAGAAAGTCCAGGCAATACATAATTAGGTTTGTCATAAGCATAGTTTGCATCTGTATCAAATCCACTATCAATAATAGCTATTGAAGGAACCTGTGTTGAACCATAAAGATCTTATGCATGAAATATTTTTTCACGATTGTACCACCATATATCTGATTCACTAAGATTACTAAAATAAAAATCATTAGGACGAACAGGATTAGAATTAGAAGGAAATATCGTTGTTGAGGGTGTTTGGCTAGGTGCAAGTTTTGTAGCAGTTACAAGGGTTGGTTTACACATTACAGAAGGATAAGCTGTTACCACAAAGTCTAACTTTCTTAGATCATTTGCAATTAGTTTTGTATCAGTGCCTTTGGGAAAATGATATGTCTGAATGGAGTGAGCATGAGGAATTTCACTCCCAGATGCCTTTGAAGATATTTCTTGAATTTTGTCAAATTCTTCTTCTGAAACATTAGGAAAGGCATTATCACTAATATTTGTAACACTATATTTTTTAAAAATATTATTAATTATAATTGCATCATCAGTTTTGAAACTCACTACAGTATTACTAACTTTATTTATTCTAATTTTATTAAAGTTTTTATATATTACTGATAGTGAACCCGATATTGTTGGTTCATCATCAGGAGGGAGAGTCGAAAAGTTTGTTTTTCTTGTATCTTGAGGAACTGTGTTATTAGTGCCAATTATTTCTTTTGAAAAAGAAGTTGCATCAATAGGTGGATTAATTAATGTCTTAAGGTCAGCAGGTGCGGATGAAGGTAAAACGTCTGAGTTGATATTTTTTATTCTAAAATTATTTAATTGTGTGTTATTTTGAGTACTACAAGCACTCATTATAGAAACAATTAAAGTAAAAATTAGTATTTTTTTTTCATAAAAAGTAATCTTCTGACATAACATATTGTATTGTATTGTGTTAACTATCACACTTTAATACATAAAATGTCAACAATTATTAAAAATAAAAACTACAAAGTAACTATATAAATATTTCTGATATAGGATTAAGATAGTTATTCCAGAAGTATCGCTATAAGTCTTTTGCATTTGGTTTTAATCCTTTAGCTAGTAATAACTCATCTGCAAATAACCGAATTAGCTTTTTTAATGCTTCAATCAAAGGTAAAAATATATCTGGAATACCTATTGATGGCGGTGGTGTAGTTGTAAAATATCTATGTAATGAGATTAATAAGTAATAGGTATTTTAAAATTTATAAACCCGTCTACAGAAAACCTGACGGTCTTGCCCTCAATATGAATACTTCGACACAGCTCAGTAACCATGTGGACAAATTATTGGTAATGACAAATCCTGATAGTAAGAGTATAATTTAAATCATTACTTATCGCAATATTTTTAATAAAATGATAGCCACAATAGAAAAGCTTGAAACAGAAGCTATAGTTAGTATAAATAAGACTTTTCATTATAAATTAAAACCTACTAAAGCTCAAAAAACTGTATTTGGTCAATGGCTTGGTACTTGCAGATATTTATATAATGTTGTTCTTGAATATAGAAAATATCTTTATGCTCAAAAAGGTGTAAGTATATCTAAATATGATTTAATTAATGAGCTTCCAGATGTTAAAAAGGTAGAAGGTTTTGAGTGGATAAAGCAAGTTCCAGCTTTAACATTGCAAGCTGTTATAGAAAGATTAGATAATTCATATCAAAGATTCTTTGAACTTGGTGCAGGTTTTCCAAAATTTGCTCAAAAACATAAATATAAATCATTTCTTTTAAAAAACAATTCATCTGATACGGAGATAAAAGTATCAGGTAATAGATTTAAATTACCAAAAATAGGTTATGTAAAATTCTTTAATAGTAGACCTGTAGAATCTAAGATTAAAACTGCTACTATTAGGAAAGAAGCTGACGGATGGTATATATCAGTAACCTTTGTTGGAAATGTAGAAGCGTTACCAGTATTAAAAAATAACGTAGGTATTGATTTAGGAGTTAAATATTTTGCTGTTACCTCTGAGGGTTAATATATAGAAAATCCTAGACATTATAATAAATATCAAGATGAGCTTAGAGTATCACAACGCTCATTAGATAGAAAGAAAAAGGGTGGTAATAATAGAAATAAGACCAGAATAAAATTAGCTAAGATTCATCAGAAAATAGCTAATACTAGAAAAGATTTTTTAAATAAGATATCAACAAAGCTAATCCGTGAGAACCAAGCGATAGTAGTTGAGGATTTAAGAATAAAGAATCTAACCAAGAAATCTAAACCAAAGTTATCAGATGATGGTAAAATATATTTAAAAAACAATAGGAAACAGAAATCAGGTTTAAGTAAATCAATACTTGATGCTGGATGGGGTATGTTTTGTAATATGCTTGACTATAAATCTAAATGGTTTGGTCGTTGGTTTGTAAAAGTACCAGCACAATATACAAGTAGAGATTGTAATAGCTGTAATTTTAGAACTGAGGAAATGCCTCTAACAATAAGAGAATGGCAATGTCCAAAGTGTAACAGTTTTCACAATAGAGACGGAAATGCTAGTAAAAATATATTAAAGAAATGGCTTGATGGTCAGAGTTAATAATATATTCGGAGTTCGGGCGGGACTCCTAGACGTTAAAGTAGATAGATATATCATGCTTTGTCTAAGAATCCACGTGGGCTTGCCCCGTGTGAGCGTCAAAATAAGCTAAGTTTTGATTTATGTTTTTGGTTAATAATATGGAAAATAGTGTTGACGAGTTGAGGAATGTTTTTATTTGTTCACATCCTTTAGTTCAAGTTTCAGTTAGTGAATTGCGTAGTATTGACACAAATTCACTAAAATTTAGACGATTAATTAAAGAAATATCAAGATATGTTGTTTATGAGTCATTAATCGATACTGAATTAAAAAGTATAAAAGTACAAACACCTCTTGCTATAACTGAGGGACATGATTTTAAATATAATTTTATTCTTGCACCCATTCTTAGAGCTGGTCTTTCAATGATTGATGGAGCAATTGAAACATTGCCGTTTGCCCAAGTAAGACATATTGGATTATATAGAAATGAAGAAACGCTACAACCAGTAGAATATTATGTTAAATTACCTGATCAAATTGATGCTGATACAACTGTTTTGATACTTGATCCTATGCTTGCTACAGGAGGTTCAGCTATAAGTGCAATTGATGTTTTTAAAAGAAGAGGAGTAAAAAAATTAAAGTTTCTTTGCCTTATCTCTTCAAAACCTGGTATACAAGCTTTGTTAAAAGCTCATCCTGACATCCAAATATATACAGCCTCAATTGATCCTGAGCTTAATGAAAATGGTTATATAATTCCAGGACTTGGAGATGCTGGTGATCGTTGTTTTGGTACATAATATATAACCTATTTACGCAAAATGTTGCTTAAGATCACATTTAACTTGAAGTATAATTCAAAGCAGGTAATTTAAATTTGATTAAAGGTAAAGAAAAATATGAAAAAAATATCAACTATGTTATTAACATCTATGTTGTTAATGCAAACCTCTATTGCTTTTGCATCTGATATGTCACCTATAGATATAATTAATAAGGTAACACAAAACAAGAATCAAAGCTTTAGTGGTACTAGACTGCAAAAAGTAGTTAGAGGAAATCTTAGCCTAGAGTCTAATGCCAACGTGGACTATGTTGATTCAAATAATTTTAATATCACAATTAAAAGCCCAAATGCAATCTCTGGATTAAAATATGCTACTAATTCTGGTAAATCTATTATTTATTTTCCTTATGAAAAACTATCTTTTACAGATGCAATACCATCAAGTGGTGACATGATTACAGATACTATTATGGGCAAGATAACTAGTGATCCAAATTTATTACAAAGAAATTATATAATTTCTTTTAAAAAAGATGATGAAATAGTTTCAAACTCAACTTATGTTATTGATATTAAACCAAGAACTGATACATATTCAGCTCAGGATAATAAGGTATGGCATACTCCACGTAGAACATTTTGGATCAATAAGAGTAATTTTCAAATATTAAGAGAAGATAGATCATGGAGTGAAGATAATCAAGCTTTTTTTAGTAGTCAATATACAACCTATAAACCTTTATCCTATTCTAATAGTCCAAATGTAAGAGTTAAATTACCATATAATGTTAAAAAAGTTCCGTTAGGTAAAAAAAATAGTGAGATAGAAACATATTTTGAATCATACAGCAATATTTTAGATTTTGAAAAAGGCGATAAAGAAAAGATAATTTCACCAAAATATTTACCTACAGGCTTTAAATTAAAAGAAATACAAGTTTTGAATTTTTACGATACTAAAATTATTTTGCAAAAATATAATGATGGATTAAATTCAATGTTTGTGACTTATAGAAGTAGACCTAATTTTTTCTTAACCTTACTTGCAGGTAACTTTAGTTTGGACTTATTACATAAGATGAGTGAGCTAAGTTTAAATGCTCCATATAACTATATTACCAGAGAAACAAAAGGTAATTTGGTAATATCATTTGGTGATATTTTGCCTGATGAGCTACAAAAAGTAAATAATTCCGTCACAGTCAGTTAATTCATAAAATAAAAAGAGTTTTATAATTTATAAATTATAAAACTCTTTTTATTTTAGTCCATATACTCTCTTAAAGTTTTGTTTCTGTTAGGATGACGTAGTTTTCTTAAAGCTTTAGCTTCAATT
>JACMQJ010000328.1 GCA_014377055.1 Candidatus Sericytochromatia bacterium | reverse complement strand
ATTTCCTTTAGCATAAATTCCATTTCCTATTTTATTTAAAGTATCTGATATATGAGTAGTTCTTTCTCTTACATGATTTAATGTTTCATTTATACCTGTAATATTACCACTCTTGATTTGTTTATCTAATTCTTCTTTATTTTTAATAGGGCTATTTAGATTTGCTTCTTTATATCTGTCAAATGCATCATCAGAAATTGTTACACCTGACTTCTTATTTAGAACATCATTAATATTCTGATTTGCCTCTGTTAGCTGTTGTAGACTTTTATTAGCCTCTTCTTGATAATTAAGTCTATGTTGAGCTCCAATTCTAGCATCAGATTTATTGCCTGTTGCTTCATGAACATTCTCTTCACTATTATTAAATAAAGCAATCAACTTTTCAGCTTTCACTTTAGGATTTGTTTCACTAAGTGCAGCATTAAGCTGTTTCTCACTTTCTTTGATCCTCTCTTCTCTATTAAGCTTACGTTTATTGGGATCATTATCTAATGTAGCATTCTTATCAATTAATCCACCTCCTAATGCTGCTATGGCTAAAGCATCAGTTGCAAATTTTTCTGAAACATTCTTAATTGTTACTTTATCTCCAATAGAAGTAACTATACCTTTTTTGCCACCATTTTTTTCACCATTATTTATTTGGGTGTATCCTGCAACACGTGCATCATCTCTCTCATTTGCTTCAATTGTTTTGCCATTCCTGTCTCTTTTTTGTTGTTGGGCTGCTACAGACAAAATAGGTTCACCTTTTATAGCACCAGTAGCATCTAATGGGTTTGTTATAGTTACTATTTTTGCTGTTTCTGCAGAAGCTTCTATTTGTTGTTGATGTAACGCTGCTGCAGTTATTGGAGCTCCAGAAACTTTCTCTCCTATTATTGGGGTAACAACAATAGTTCCACGTTGAATCTCAGCACCACCAAAAGGATTAAGTTTATAATCATTTCCATTTTTATTGACAAAATCAGCATCACCCGAAGCTCGTTGAACATCAAAATCACCAAGTTTTTGGCTGTATGATGCACCTGCCAAACCACCTGCCAATTGGCTTAAAGCAACAGCCATCCCAATAGTTAAATTTCTTCTTTCAGGTGCTTCTAGTTGAACAGCAACATTTACAGCTTCTCCACTTGCAAGTGCTTTGTAAGCATCTGGTGTTAATCTTACATTGGGGTTATTTTTTGTTATTTCATTTAAGGATTCTAGTCTTGCTGCATTTGCGTTATCTCTTGCAGACCCCTGTAAAGCTGGGTTTAATGCAGCAAGTCTGAAATTTTGCTGATCTGTAACAGACTGGATTCCACTCATATTTTTTACATGATCATAGTTATTAGCAAATAAAATATTTTTCTCAGATGGATTGTTAAAGTGGCTGCGTACATTGATATTAAAACCATAAAAATAATTTTTCATTTTATATCCCCTAAAAATAGAATCAAACTAAAGACTATCTGCCCTATTACTATATTAGATTACCTAGCTTGTTTCATGCAACAATAAACAATTAATTAACAAACTTTTATTAATTACATAATTTTTGCGTAATTTTCCTATACTATTTTATTTGGTAATTATTATTTAATAAAAAGTCTTTTTAAAATGAATGAAAATAAAATAAGCATTGGTACAGTCCAATTTGCTATTAATGCAGAAAATAACCCTCATATAATGTTTGAGCACCCTCTAGGAAGTCTTAGTAGATTAATTTCTGAATTAATTTCTTATAGATTAAATTATCTTGGTATAGAGTCAGGGCTGGCAAAACTAATAATCACCAAACCCGAAGAAAAAACTACAAAACAACTCATTTATACTTCAATGCTACCTTTGGAAACAGCAAAGAAGATATTGGAAACTAGATATTTTGATTATTGTCTATATGGTGAAATTAATTTTTCGGAAAACCTAAATGTAGAAATATCATTACTTGATTCTAATGAAGATAAAAATTTATGGCGTAGATCTATTAATCTAAAAAGCTATGATTTCTCAGCTTTAATTAAATTAATAATTCAAGAAGTTATAAAAATATTAAAGCTGGATAAAGATATAACAAAATTAAATTTTTTGGATGAATATTCAACAAAAAGTATCAGTGCATGGGGCTGGTATGCTATTGCTCACGAGGATGACTTAGGAATAGATGATAAAATCTTAGCTTTAAATAAAGCATTGGACGATTCACCAAATTTTATTGAGGCAAGGTTAAAGCTTATTAGTTATAGACTGGCAAGTAAAATACCAACTGAGATATTAAAAACATTAGAAGATTTAAAAAACTTGGAAAGTAACTTATCCATTGAAATGTTTGTTTATTTTGCCAACACATTATTTAATCAAGAAAAATATTCTGAAGCTCTACATTTTTATCAAGCTATTTTAAACAGAGAGCAATTATTGGATAAATCAGACATTTTATTAAAAATAATAGAATGTTCATTCAAAATAAAAAATATTAAAATATTCAACTTATATTTAGAAAAATACTTAGATAAGATTGAACATAATAAAATAGATTTTGAAAAAATATCATATTTTTTAATTAATCTTGGTGATTCCAAAAAAGCTTTAGAATTGGCTATACAAGGGTTAAAAATATATCCTGAATCAGCAAAAATTTATTCAACAATAGCTTTTATAAAAATGCAAGAAAATAATTATCAGGAGGCTATACTATCATATCAAAAAAGTTTTTCATTTGGTTTTAATGCCAACATTTTGGAAGATTGGTCATCAGCTCTACTAAAAATAAATGATTTTGAGTCAGCAAAAAATATTATAGAAAAATATAAAGATGATTTAGCTTTTAATTCTGGTTTGGAGTGCAATCTAGCCATTGCCTATTTAAATCTTGATAGTTATGATAAAGCTGTAAAAATATTGGAACATACAATAAAATTTGATAAAGAAAATGCTAAAGTAAATGCTTTATTAGGAAATATTTATTTTAGACAAAAAAGTTATGCTAGAGCTCAAAAATATTTTTCATTGGCATTAAAAAAAGAACCTGATAATGCTAATTGGCATAAATCTCTTGGTGATTTATTTTATGACACTAACGATTTAAGTGAAGCAAATAAATATTATACTCAAGCATTTAAACTAGATTCTGAAATTAAAATAGCTAGATATTTATGTTCTCAAGGTGATACGTTAAAAAAAGAAAATAAGTTACAAGAAGCTTTTAATAAATATAAAACAGCTTCAAAGATAGAAACTGATTTATTAAAACCACTTTTAGAGATGGGTAACTTGTGCATACTAACAGATGATTATGATAAGGCTATAGAGTTTTTTGAAGAAGCTGTTAAAAAGTATCCTGATGATATTCAAGCATTACAGCATTTATATCAGGTATATTTTTCTAAATCCAAAGGTTTGTTTAAAAAGACCTGGAAAATTAAAGCAGAAGATATACTTAAAAAAATAGAAGCTATTAAAAATAAAAACTTGGTAAATACTAATGATAAAAATATTAAATAAGGCAACAGAAGAAGAAATAGCAATAATTTTATATACTATTATTTATCTAAAGCAAACAAATATCTTGGCAAAAAATAATATTAGTAATT
>JACMQJ010000327.1 GCA_014377055.1 Candidatus Sericytochromatia bacterium | reverse complement strand
TGCACATTTAAGTTTTAAAGAAAGTAAGGAGTTAGCTGTTTTAGCTCTGTCCAAGAATCCCAAAGATGTGAAGTATTTTTCTCAGGAAATACAAGATATTTGTGGAGACAGAGACCAAGTAAATCGTTTATTAAAAGCTATTGCCTCGGAGAACTTGTCTAAATCCTTGAGTGCGAGTTTAGGTGATAAATCAGAAAACCCTAAAAAGAAGATTTAAATTTTTATCTTCTTTACTTGCGGAGTATTTTTTTCAGGCAATTGAAGCACAAGTTTGTTTTTCAAAGCTTCTTTGTAATACTCAAAAAACTCATCTTCTTCAGGAAATAGTTCGTTGATAACATCAATAGCTTTTTCTTTATGATTGACCATTGCTTCAAAAGGAAAATCTGATTTTAGATGATTGATGATTTCTTTGGACATCTGTGCCAATTTTGCGCCTTGGCGTCTAAATAAGTCACGATCTTTTTGGTATTCATCTTCAAAAAATAATTTTTCCAAAGGTGTTTGACCTTCTTTGTTTTTTTCTTGCAATAATTCCTTAACATCTATATCGGTTTCATTCAGGAAAAAATTAAGATTGGAAGAAGTGGTGTCCCCAATAAATAATTTATGCAAAATATTTTCGGAAGTTTGCATTTTAAAAGGATACTTTTCGTCAGAAGAAAAAAATAAATTTTTATATTGCTCAAGAAAGCCCAAGCCTCTATCAAAATTATCGCTTAGAACAAGATGAGCAATCCAAGAGTCTTTATCACTAGCAAAACTATTTTTAATCTTTAGCTTATCTTCACTTTGATGCATGAACTGTGTAAATGTTTTAGAGTTAGTATCCAAACCCCACCAGACATAGCCTCCTTTTTCAGTAGGCTTTAACAAATCTTCCTGAGAAATGGTTTTGCAGTACTCTTTTACTGATTGATTTTGATACTGAATGTTGCGAACAATTTCACAAAGAAAATCTGGTGCTTTTATATCAATAATCTCAGAGTATTTTTCAAGTAGTTTTTGAAAATTATTATCTTGCTTAAGGACTCTGACAAAGTTTTCACAATGAGCAGAATTAGCTCCATGCTCTATAAACCATTGAGAGTATGATGTCTTTTTTTTATTTAATAAAAAGCCCACATGAAGCATATCAAACTGTTCCAGCGGAAACTGATGCTCTACTAAGAGTTTCATTTTTTCAAAAGTTTGAAGTTTGAGGTTTTTATCGTATTTATTCAAATCAAAAAATTCTTTGAACACAAGCTCAGCATTTTTTATCATCATTTCTTGGTGAGAAGGCTTGAAACTTAAAATGGCATCAATTGTTTCTACATTCATTTCATCGCATAAAGATAAAAGTAATTCTTTTTTCTCTGGGTAGTCATAATGAGGCTTATAGTTATACATTGAAAATCCATTTTCCATAAGAAGGTTTGCCATCTCAGGAGTTCTAGCCTTATGAAGCATGGCATAATTATTTTCAGGAGAAAGATTATGGCTTCTTTGATATATAGGGATAAGTTTTTTTACATCTTTTAGATAATTTTTAGAAATAGCAGTATAAATTATAGCAAGGGATTCAGCAGGATTGCTTTCAATGTAACTGTCTAAAAATTCATGGTGGTATAGTAATGCTGGCATACCATTAAATTCAAACTGTGTATCGTGCCTAGGACATTCTAACATTCTTTTGATTTGGATATTATTAGAAAGTAATGATTTTAAATAATCTTTAATTTCTATATTATGTGTTAATGCAATATCCCATATTTCAGCCTTGGCATTTTCGTGGTAACTAAACCTGTTATTTCCTACATTGTTAATAACATGCATGAGAGGTGGTACATCGTCAACAGTGTAGGTTTTGTTAGAATATATATTTCCTATGAATTTATTAGCAGGATTTGTGTTCAATTCTTTTGCCAAACATTCAATAGCATTTAAAATAAGTTCTTTGTGAGAAGTAAAATTATTCTTCATCCATTTAAGATTGTAAACTTCATGCTCTATAACGGCACCGTCTTTAATTTTAAAGGCATATGAGTTTTGGACTAATTTATTTTTTACAGCTTTGCCATAAAAGTTTAGTGATGTGTTGCCAATAATGTAGTCGGTAAAAGATAAGATTCCTTTAGGTGTGATAACTGGAAGGGAAAAATCTGTGCCACTATTTTTAAGCTCTAGAAGTTTATCTAAGAACTCATTTTTATCTTTAAAGTCTTTAGTTGTAAATTTAAATGTATTGTAAATAGCCATACTTTTATTTTAGCAAACTACAGCTACTAAATCAAAAAAAAAAAATTAATTTTTATTAAATTTTTCATGTTGAAAAAAGTAATGGCATTGGTCTACAACTTTTTTGCTATAGATAAGACCTGTGTGAGAAGATTTTATAACAAGGCTATCATTGCAATTATCTAATATTGCTTCATCAAGAAAAACAGTTCCATCACTTGCTGAGTTACACTCAACACCTTTAAATAAAACATTGACCCCTATAGGAAATACTCCAGCAATGCATCCCATAGGTACTTTATTTTTCCAGTCAGGTAATTTTCTAACGATACCACTGTGACCAGAACTACCAAGAATTTTTCCAATTATTGAATTGTTTAAATATATACCTAATCTACTGGTGTGATGTGGAGTTCCAACAGTAACAATGCTGATATTTTTGTGTGATTCATCACGGTAACTATCTACATACATACGAGCTACTAGTCCTCCCATGGAGTGACCAACAATATGAAGTTTATCTGAATCTATGGTTTTAACTAAACTATCCAACTGCTCTAAAGTTTTATCAGAGTACTTTACAGTTCGATAATTAAATTGATAAACACTGTAGCCTAATTTTTTAAATTTTTTCTCCATAAACTTCATAACGATAGAATTCATAAAAAGTCCGTGAATAAGAATAATGGATTTGGTCATAAAAAAATTGTTAAATGAAGTGTAAAAAACTTAAAAAGTTAATGATTAATTAGTGAAGTAAATATAACACAAAAGATAAAAAATATTGTTGTTTTTTAACAAAAGTTTAACTTTTTTTCAATTTCATTATATATTAAAAGTAAATATTTTAATGAATTTTTAATCAAATTTCTTGCACCTGATTTAATATAAAAAGTATTGCAATTATTAAAAAATTTGTGCTATACTGACTTTTTACAGTTTTTAAAAAAAGATTTGCAATTTAATAAATAGATAAAAATAGAGAGATATTTTGTGAATATAAAGCAACACAAAATTATTTTAAATTATTTTTTCAATAACCTGTTGACAAAGTTAAATTACAAGTGCTACAATACAACAACTGAAACAAATTAACCAGAGATTTAAATAAAATGAACTTTTTCGTCCTTACAGCAGCAGCAACATTGGCCCCGGTCCCGGCAGGACTAGGCACATGTGCTTTTGGTGGAAAAGAAGGAGTTCTAGTTTAAAGAAACTAAAACTAATCTTACAAACCAAAAGCACCTCTAAACAAGGTGCTTTTTTTATTG
>JACMQJ010000326.1 GCA_014377055.1 Candidatus Sericytochromatia bacterium | reverse complement strand
TTTCTGATTATGAGCAGATGTTAAAAGAAAATACATCTGATTCTTTTGAACAAGAAAACTCTACTGTATTTGAATCTGTTAGCCTTGCATCAATAATGAATCAACAAGAAAATATTATCAAAATAGAATCAGAAGATGATAAGTTAGAAATAAATTTTAACTTAGAACAAGAAAATAATTCAAATGATAAGAGTATGGATATTCAAAGTAATATTAACTCTCGCTTAAGAAAATATTCAAAAAATACTGAGAATGAAGATCATCAACCATTATTTAATATGGATGACTTAACAACCTTAGAAGAAGATAGTAAAAAGAGTATTATCGATCAAATTACTCCACAAATAGAACCAGTTAATGAATTAATTGAAGTCAAAGAAATACTGAATCAAAGACTTAAAAGGTTTGCTCCAAAAGAAATTAATTCTGATTCAAAAGTACAAAATAGCCCTGAATTAACAACCTTTTCAGCTCAGATTATTGAGGAAAATATTGTAATTGTCCCAGAACCAATAATTTATAAAGAATTAGTTAATGATAAAGAACAAGTTAAGGATATTGAAAAAGAAACAAGTTTAGAAGTTATAAAAAGACCAATTCCAAATATTCTAACTAATAATAATGTTGTTACAGGTGCAAGAAGCACCGTTAATTCGATAGCTATGAATCATTACATACAAGCAAGAGATTTGTGTGTAAAAAGAGATTATGAAAAAGCATTGTTAGAGCTTGAGGAATCAGTAAAAATAGATCCTGCTTTTGAACAAGCTCATATTTTACTTAGTCGTACTTATTTGAAGATAAAAAATACATATTAATCATGTCTAATCCATTTTTTTAATTATCTTATGTAGGATATGGTAATATTTATTGGTAACAAAAAATCAAAATACGTATAGTCAATGCCTTTCTATTGAACTCTTCTAAGGAAAAATAGATGCCAACATTACAATGGATAGGAAAAGAAAAAGTTGTTAGTCACCATCATGGTGTGCCTTTTCGTCTGTTAGATCATAAATATAGTTTTGAGAATGGCGAATCCAGCGATTTTAAAATCTCTTGAAACTGTCTTATCATGATAATTACTATATCTGCTTAAATTTCTAAAATTAATTTTACCTTGTGATGAAAATATCAATATTACTATATCTAAAAAAAATTTCTTTAAAGGATTTTTAAATTCTGATATTTTATCTAATGTTTGTTTTACAATTATCATAGAAACCTTTTTTATTAATATTTTGACAATTTAATTTTAACTAGGTTTCTCTTAATTGGTAAGCAGAATAAAATGTTCATTGTATTGGTAATACAAAGCAAGCAATAAAGCAAATAGAATTAAAGAAGTATTATGAAAGCTATCTTTTATCAAACAAAAATATTATTCTAGTGGGATGGTAGTAAGTTTTGATATGCAAGAAAGAAATATAAACGAATATGTTATTAAGCAGCCGGATTTAAAATAAAAAGGTCAAGTTAGTTAATATTTTATTAATTAACTTGACCAAAAGATTTTATTTTTTATTGGTAACAGGTCTTTTGATTGAATTTTTAAGACTTGCATTACCAATAGCAAATATCTTGGTTTCTTTTGCTCCAAGTGTTACTGTTATAGTTTTATTTTGAACTGTAACCCCGTCATTACCAAGTAAATTTTTTAAATTTGTACCGTCAGCCATATTACTTTCTGCTCTTATTTTTATGGTTCTTGTTTGGTTTGAGTCAGAATTGTTTAATAAGGTGATAACATCATCATTGTTATTGCCAGTAGTTCTCAAAAATCCGTATACTTGATCATCTTGCCACATCTCAAGTTGTTTACCCTGACGTAATGCAACATTGCCTTTTCGGATAGATGTTAATGCTTTTATATAATCAGTTACACTATTATTTCTAGTTGTAGACCAAGGCATATCTCTTCTATTATCAGGGTCAGCTCCACCATCAAGAGCAACTTCTGTTCCATAATAAACTGTTGGTATACCTCTCATAGTCATAATTAGTGACATTGCCATTTTTAACTTATTAACGCCATTGCTACCTGCATCATGCAAAAATCTTGGTACATCGTGATTATCAATAAATGGTGACATCATATTGGCATTGCTATAAACATTATCTTTAGCAAAAAGTGCTCCTAATTGCTTCAT
>JACMQJ010000325.1 GCA_014377055.1 Candidatus Sericytochromatia bacterium | reverse complement strand
TGGTAGCAGGCGTAATACTCGGTCTACTCGAAGTTATTCCATATTTTGGGGCATTTATTGGTATGGCTTTGGTATCAGCTCTAGCCTTAAGTCAAAGCTTTAATATGTTTATTATTGCCCTAGTTTTGACTGTAATAATCCAGCAAATAAAAGATAATATTTTGTTGCCAAAATGGTTAAATGAGTCAATTGGTATACATCCTCTCGGTGTTTTTATTTCTATTTTGATTGGTGGAAGAGTTGCTGGGTTTATGGGTATATTTCTTGCAATCCCATTAGCTGGTCTTGTACAGGCTCTGATTAGGGTTATATTTTCGTATGATAGTGATATTGCCAAGGATATTGATAACAAGGAGTTTATGGAAATAGAAAGTAATACGATTATAGAGTTAAAATAATAATTTGTAACTAAAAATAATTTATTTACATTTTTTAAAAAAGGTGTTTTCAGTTAGTAAAATTGTAACAAGTCTAATCAAATTAGTTTTTTAAATTTTCCTGTTACTTCCAAAGGCTCACTATTTTCATCAAAAGTAACACTTCCAATTATTATTTCATTTCCTTGAGCATCTCTGCTAATTTGAGTAAATGTATTACCATCGTCAGATATTTTCATCTCATCTTCTGGTACTCTTAAAACATAAGCAAATTTATTTTTTCTTAGCTTTAATAATTTATCATGATCAATTGGTATTGTTGACTCAACTACCTTCATTATTTCTATATTAAAAATAGTTTTATCAATTTCTATTTTTTCATCTTCGGACATAATTTTGAACATTACTTGACTATTATGTAATGGGATTAGCCTAATTCTTTTTTCATCAATACCAGTTAATTTAGAAAAATCTTCTATTTCTATTACAGCCATACCTGTTGATAAAACAGTCATATTTAGATAACTTGATAGTTGAAATAAAAGTGTTATGACAACTGGACTAGCTATAACAAGTAATATTTGATTGGTGATGTCTATATCCATAATTAATTTACTTTAACCAAACCATTTTCTTCTAGTAATTTATCTATAAATGTTTTTGAGGCAAGTAATTTTTTTGCATAGCTTAATGAAGCATTAACATTACTCTTGTGAGTTGGATCTCCGCCTGCCATTGACCAATATGGCTTACCCATTCCAGTATCAACAAAAGCATTAATAAAACCACCCATAGATGAAATATATACTTTGTTTTCAGCTACTGCTGGTGAACTAAATATTTTGAATCTGGTGCGATCTTCCCAAACCTTTTCACCTGTTGATCTATTAAGTGCATATAAATAACCATCTCTACTGGTCACATAGACTCTATTTTTAGTTACTACAGGTGTTGAAGCAATTGCGTCACCAGCATCAAACTGCCATTTCATTGAGCCTGTACCAGAATTAAGAGCATAAAAATTTCCTTTTTTATTACCAATAAAAATTAAGCCTCCACCAGCAGCAGGTGAGCCCTTATCAATCCAATCATCAGTTTTAAAAGTCCATTCGCTTCTACCAGTATTAACATCAAAAGCATAAATACTTTTATCCCACGATCCAATTATAACTTTTTCATCATAAACAAGAGGTGATGATTTACCTATATATGAAGTTAATTCTTGCTTCCAAACTAGTCTACCATCACGTGCATCCAAAGCATAAAAGTTTTTATCCCAAGAGCCAAAAAATATTTTATTTTCATACAAAGCTGGTGATGATTCAATTGCACCCTTAGCTTTGAATGACCAAACAAGACTTCCGTTTGAGGCATTAAGTGCATAAACGTAACCAGATGTATTGGCAAAATAAACTATATCTTTACCAATACATGCTGTTGTGCTAATAGTAGCAGAAGTTTGAAATCTCCATCTTAGTTTACCTGTAGATAAGTCAACTGCATAAAAAGTTTTATCTTGACCACCAATATATACTTTGTCTCCATAGATGGATGGATAATTATCAAGTGCGGCATTCGTTTGAAACTTCCAAAATATTTTTTGGGTTTTACCGTCAATAGCTACTAATGAGTCACCAATAGGAACTCCATCTTTATCTACTTTTCCACCTCTTTTATAACCTGTAGCTTTGATCCATTCACTCAGAGAATTAATAAAAACATTGAGCTTTCTATGCCATCTACCTCTAGGAGCAACTGTCTTATCATTATCTTCCTGTATCCAGAGCCTATTACCGTCATCAACCCAAAGCTTTAGACCTGGTATTTCCCATTTTTTTTCTTTTGATTCTACTTTTTTATCATTGTATAATATTTGTAGATTACCGTCATCGGTTACAACCGCACTAATATTACTTCTAAAGATATTATTTTTTACTTTTTCAGATTTGCCAGCAACTTTAGACCATAGTTGATTATTATTATCAATATAAAAAGAGTAACCTCTACCTTGCCACTTTCCTGTATCTATTTCTAAGCTTTTTAAATCATTCTCGATCATCATGACTTTTTTATTACTTAATTTTCCACCTTTTTGATAACCAGCAACGATCAGATCTTGTATCTTGTCATTATTTATATCAAATAAGGTAATGCGTCCATCTCTAAACTGTTTTAGATTCCACAGAGAAACACCTTCTTGATGAATAGTGCAAGAACTTAAAAATGAGACTAAAATTGTTGTTAAAACAAAACTTTTTTTTATATTGTTCATTAGTTAGATTAAAAATAATTTTACACAATTAAAATTTTACCAGCTATCAAATTATAATCAAAATTTTACTTATATTTTTTCGGAATAAAAAAAAATTAATGATTAAGTTAAGTTTAAGAGCAAGTTTTATTTGTTTTAAGCTATATTATACACAATGGTATTGATGAAAATTTAGGAAATAAAATGTTGTACAAGAAAAAAGCATTAGGTTATTTAATATCTTCAATTATTTTAAGCTTTTCTCTTAGTGCGTGTGGCAACGATAGCCCAATATTACCGACTGATACAACCCTTACTACAGCTTCACAAATTCAGGCTGTTGCTCCTGCTTGTACTTGTCCAACTGCACAACCAACTCCAGAAGCTACATCTACACCTGTAGTCAAAAAACCTATAAAAAATAAATCAAAAAAATCTACAACAGCGACAACAACCTCAACTCCTTCAAGAACCTCAACTCCATCACCTGTAGCAACTGTTGCTCCAGTAGTATCAACAAACCCTGCTGACAAAGGTAGACTTATATTAAATAAAATGATGGATAAAATAACCAGTGCTAATGCTTTTGAAACAGAAGTAGAAAAATATGAAAAAAGCTTGACTGACGGAAAAGTTGTACAACAAACTTTTAAAATAGATGAAAGAAAGTCAACAGGAGATGTTAAAATTGATGTTCTATATCATACTACATCAAGTAGTATCGGTGCAAAATTACATTTTGTAGTTGGCAGTGGTAAAATAACAGTTAGACCTGGTGGAGCATTGAGCTTTATAACCAAAGAATTAGATCAGACAGATAGTAATATTGTAAGTGCTAATGGCTATACTCCTGAAAAAGTTGACTTACTCACATTAGCAAAAAGATTTTCGGATACATCTTACAAAGCAGAGTTAACAGGTAAAACTACAATTGATGGTAATGATGTTTACATATTAAAAATAACCAATTCAGAAACTAATACACTTGATCCAAGAATTAAATTTGAAACTTTAGGATTTGACCCTAAAACCTTTGAAGTTAAATTATGGGAAGTTTATTCCGCATCTAGTGAAACAGAACCTTTTATGAGAATAACCATGAAATCATTTACTGTTCTTGATAGCATACCTGACAGTACATTCAAAGTATAATCATAGATTTAAATTATTATCTACTTTAGACTTTTAAGATATTAACTTTTAAAGAATAAATATTATTCGTGGATATTTTTATTCATTCGTTTCTTATTCGTAGTAAAAATATTAAAAAGTAAATATTTAGCCACGAATTGCACGAATCACGCAAATGAAGACAAAGAAAAGTAAATATTATATATGATAATAACACTTATTGCCATTAATCCAATCCATCCTAACCTTCCTTTGCAAAGGAAGGAACAAAAAAGGGAGTTAGAGGGATTTAACCAGCTAAAATAAAATTGTTTTGTCGCATCAAGAAGAAATCCATCCTAGCCTTCCTTTGCAAAGGAAGGAACAAAGAAAAGGAAGGGATAAGAGAAGGTAAAATACATTGCAACAAGTCTAATAAAAAAGGACGATTCAATGAATCATCCTTTTTTGTTCTATCTATACTTTAGAGTTATGAACCGATTGTTACCCTCTAGCTTAATTAACTGTAACAAAACTAGGGTCACCTTGTGCAACACCAGATGAGTTATATCTCTTATCATATATTCCAGAATATTTAAATTCATTTGAGTCCCAAGCAATAACAAAGTCACCTGCACTATCCATTGCTACACT
>JACMQJ010000324.1 GCA_014377055.1 Candidatus Sericytochromatia bacterium | reverse complement strand
ACTTTTAGTTTATAGTTTTCTTGATCATTTTCTTCAAACTCAAAACCTAAGCTTTTTAAAGTAGTTTCAATAAAATTACTATCAAGTTGAGTTCCTAATCTTCTATTAATAAATTCTTTAGTTACATTGACATATACAGGTGTTTTGTCAGAATAATCAAGATCAACAAGTTGGCTAACTACTTTTAGATTAGGGCAAGTTTCTTTTAAAATAGTATAAAAACGAGATATTGCTTGTAATGTCATTTCAGGATCAAGACTTTTTTCAAATCTTGATGAGGCTTCTGTTCTTAAGCCAAGACTTACAGCAGTTCTTCTTACACTAGCAGCATGAAAGCTTGCAGCTTCAAGAACAACAAAAGTTGTATTATTATCAACTTCACTATTTTCATTACCCATTACTCCAGCCAAAGCAATAGGCTTATCAATATCAGCTATAACGAGCATATCAGTTGTTAATTTTCTTTCAATACTATCAAGTGTAGTAAGTGTTTCACCTTCTTTTGCTTTTCTGATAATAATAGTTTGATCTTTTAACTTTGAGCCATCAAATGAATGAATTGGTTGACCAAGCTCAAACATAACATAATTTGTAGCATCAACAACATTATTAATTGGTTTTGCACCAATATTAATCAATCTATTTTGTAGCCATTCAGGAGATGGAACAATGTTAATATTATCAAAAGCTAATGCAGAATACCTTTTACACAAATCAGTATCTTCTATTTTTGCTTTTATTTGTATTTTATCTTCATCCATTTTTGGTAAAGTAAAATCTAAAGGTTTAAATTCTTTTTTAAGAACTGCGGCTAATTCTCTAGCAAGCCCATAATGTCCCCATAAGTCTGGTCTATGAGTTAATGATTTATTATCAATTTCAATTAAAGAATCATTTTTACCTGCTATATCAGCAAATGATTTTCCTATTTCTGTATTTTCAGGAAGTATCAATATTCCCTCAGAGTCATCACTCATACCAAGCTCACTGGCAGCACAAAGCATTCCGTGACTTTCAACACCTCTTTTATTTGATACTTTTATTTTAAAGTCACCAGGCAAAACAGCACCAACTTGTGCTAGAGGTACTATTTGACCAACAGCAATATTTTTTGCTCCACAAACAACCTGTAAAACTTCTTTTCCGTTATCAACCTTTGTCACCTGTAGTTTATCAGCATCAGGATGAGGAGCAATTTCTATTATCTTGGCAGCTACGACATGGTTAAAATGTTGGCTAAGGTTCTCTATTCCTTCTATTTCAGCAGAAGCCATAGTAAAACGTAATCCTAAATCTTCAGGATTTTCATTACTTAAATCAACATAATCTTTTAACCAATTTAACGATATTTTCATTTTCTATCTTCTTCAACTTAATACTAAAATCAGGTGACATTATATCATTAGACTTGTTGCAATTCTAATTAATGTTATTCAAAAGATATTTTTTAACTAAAAAAATTTATGTACAAAAATTCGATGATGCTCTTTATCTTTCTTAGGATCCTCTACATTATTTAATTCATCCAATGTATATGAGGATCTTATTTGCAAAATATATACTTTTTTCAAAATTTCATCAATATAATAATTAATTCGCCAAGTTCTAAAATTTAAAGTGAATAATTGATTATTTTCAAAGTATTGATCTGATTTGTGGATTCTTCTTCTAGTTTCATTAATAGGATCGACTTGTAACTGTACTTTTACATAATTTTCAATATTCATATTACAATTTTTAGCCAAAAAATCGGATTGAATTTTAGCTGTTCTAGTAATAATAATATTGTAGATATTAGTATTGGGTATCAGCCAACCTGTTTTTGCATCTGGAAATGAATCAGAGTAAGGTACATAAGGTTTAATATCATAAATAGGTGTATTATCAAGTAAGTCAAATTCAGTTATATATATTTTTAATTTTTCAACTTTAATTATCTTTGCACAAGTCAATCCAATCGGATTTGGTCTAAAAGGTGAACGAGTGGCAAAGAGACCTACTTTCCTTTCCAAAAATCTTGGTGGACTAACCAAAGGCTTCCAGCCTTGATTTAAATGAAAGCCATATATTAGCCATATACGATCAAATCCGTCTAAATCTTGAACAGCTTGCTCAAAATTTTGATGAGGTAATAATTTTATTACACCTTTGTTATCTTTGGCATGAACACCTTGTCTTGGGGCTTCATATCTTTCTTTTTGTTTGCAATTAATAAAACCTATAGGCTTTAAATCAAGATTATTAAAGTTAGTATCATTACTTTCATTATTATTTTCATTCATATTTATCTAAAAACTATGCTACCAAATCTCGAAGGAGTGTATGGACTATAATAAGTTGGTGACCAATGACTGTGAGGGTCTGTTTCTTGGGGTCTATTTCTGACAAAATTAGCTTTTAAAACCTCTCCAGAATTAGGAACAAAATTTAAATCACTAAAAGGTATTTTAAATTCGACACTCCATTTTTCATCTTCTACTTTGACACCACTTGACCACTTACTATGCCAAGATTTTTTATTTATTTTTTTTTCAAGTTGAGCATTATTCATATTAACAGCAAATTGATAATAATCTTTGATACCAGGTACTTTAAGAAAAACTTCTACAGAATCATCATTAATAATTTGCTCTGAGTTATGATCATGAGCAACTTTAACAGTTTTTTTCATATTAGGCTCATAATTTTCAAAGGAAATGTACAAATATTCTTTACCATAAGTCATTTTTACGACTGTTTCAACTTCAGCTCTAAATGATCCAAGATGCCAATAAAAACCTCTAAGTGGAAGATATTTATACCATAAGTCAGACTCAATAGTTCCATCAATATTTGGTGCCACACTTGTTGGATAAATATCAACTATAGGAAGTGGTTTAGTTTCAGCCAAAATAGGTAAAGGAGGTAAACTAGAAATAAAAGTTTTATTCTTGGTGAGCATTTCGACACTAAATATTTTTAATAATCTTTGACTATAATCTATTGGTTCTTTTATTTCTTCAAGAAAATATGGTGAAAAATTTTTTACTTTACTGTATGAATCAACAGTATCTTTTAAATTAGATAATTTAGCATTAAGCTTAAAATAATCCTTATAGTTCTTTTTATCAGGTATTGTATTATTTAGCTGATTAAATTGATAAGCAAGATTATTTAATTCATTTGCTGGTAGAGACTTTTCATCATAACTTAATCGTTTTAGCCAATCAGATGTATCTTTTAAAGTTAATTTAATTGATTTTAAAACATTTTTATGTGGCAAAATAGCTGGTTTTCTAAAAATACTTTTTGACAAATCCAAAAAATTATCTCTGTTATAATGTGTCAAAGCAAAAATATTTAAGCCAGGGATATTTCTTTTAGACAAAATACCATATTGTTGATACAAATCATCAGGTGTAATAAACTTATGAGCTCCAAGGCTGACATAAAGAAAATCATTCCTTGTTTCTCTATCCGTTTCAGAATCAAGCCAATAATTTATATCATTAGAAACATTGGTGTATAACATTGGGCAAACATACTCTATCAAGTGATTACTAGCCCATAGTCGCCAATCCTGCATTTTTAACAATCGACCTTCACCTTCTGTTCTAAAAACTGACGCTCCAATTATCAGATCAGGCTTAACCGAATTTATTTCTTTTTTGATAAGCTCAACCATAGTTGTAACTTGACTTTCTCTCCATAACTGCCATTCAACAAAAATAGGATCTTTTCGATCAATATTAACGGGTGGCTCTACTTTGTATTTATCAAGATAGTATAAGCGAAAATATTTTTTACTAAGTATATCTTCGTTGTTAGTTTCATCATATCGTATATAATCGAGCAATAAACCGTCAATATCATAGTTAGTTGCTATAAATTTTAATAATTTAGCTATTAATTGCCTTGCCTGTGGTGCTGCTGGACTTAAAAATAAGGGTTGTCGATCAAAAGGCTTATATACTTCTTTGGTTGCCATCAAATCACTATACTTACCCAATATTGGATTACCATAATTGGGAGATTTTACTCTAAATGTCCAAATCCAAGGATGCACCTCAATACCATTATGATGTGCTTCTTCTATTAAATAACTAAGTGCGTCAAAATTAAGTTCTTTGAAATTAGGATCGATCTCAGTGATATTATTGGTGACAATTGCATAACCACGTCTAAAAACTTCTGGGTAAATAATATTAAAATTAGCTTTTTTAAGTGTTTTCATTAATCTTGTTATTTCATATTTGCTTTTGGGAATACTATCAGCATCAATATATAGACCTCTTGCTTCGGCAACTCTGGAAGGCATTAGATTTAATTGAGCAGTTCGCAAATTTTCAAGAGCTACGTTAACAAAGTGCTTTGCTTTTGCTTTTTCGCCAGTACTAAAAGCTATGTCAGCATCATTTAGTGCTATAGCTGCTAATGCAACATCTTTTTTTGATTGCTTATAATTTGTGTTTTTAAAAAATTTAGCATGTTTATTTACTTTTTCATTGACAACAGAAATCAAAGATTTTAGTTTAATATAATTTTCTCTAAAATCTCCTCTTTCATTAACTCTAGTAGAAATGACATTAAAATCTTTTAAATCAAGAGCAATAGAAGCTGGTTGATATAAAATAGATAATAAAAATATGCTTAGGGTAGTATAAATACTGAGATGATGTTTTTTATATTTATTTGGCATTAGGTCTTATTATATACTCTTACATTTGTTCTGGTGAACTTATGCCAAATAAAGCTAGTCCATTATTAATAACTTGTTTACAAGATACTGCGAGAGCTAATCTTGGTTTTTGTCGTTCAGTATCCATATCTTTAATTCTGTTGTCAGCTCTACTATAAAATGAGTTGAAAGCTGAGGCGGTATCATACAAATACTCAGCTAATATAGATGTATTATAGTTAATACAAGCTTTTTCAACAATATAAGGAAACTGTTCTAAGAGTTTTAATAAATTATTATCCTCTTGAGAATTAAGTCCACTAAAATCTATTTTTTCGCTTAAATCAACATCAGATACTTGTCTTAACAAACTACAGATTCTAGCATGTGTATATTGGATATACGGTCCTGTTTTTCCATTAAAATCAATTGAGGCTTTTGGATCAAAGGTAAAATCAGTTTTGGCACTGTATTGTAAAACATAATATTTTAATGCCCCTAAACCTACTATATTTGAAATTGACGATAATTCTTCACCTGTAAATGGTCTATTACGTGAGATTATTTCTTCTTTAGCTTTTTCAACCATTTCGATAATTAATTCATCTGCATCGACAACTTTACCTTCTCTGGATTTCATTTTCCCTTCTGGTAAATAAATCATTCCATAGCTTAGATGATAGCATCCTCGATATTCTTCAAAACCAAGTAATTCAAGGGCTTTAAATAATACTTGAAAATGATATTCTTGTTCAGAACCAACAACATTAATTGATTTATTCATTTTGTAATCTTGATATTTTAAAAAAGCTGTTCCAATATCTTGAGTAATATAAACTGATGTACCATCTTTTCTGAGAAGTATTTTATCGTTTCCAAATCCTTTTTTTGGAAGTGTTAACCAAATAGAACCATCTTCTTTTTGATAACAAACTCCTGACTCAAGACCTTTTAAGACAATATCTTTACCTAATTTGTAAGTATGGCTTTCATAATAATATTTGTCAAAACTAATACCTAATGCTTTATAGGTTTCTTGAAATCCCTTAAAAACCCAAGCATTCATCTTTTTCCATAATTCAATAGTATCTAGTTCTCCAGCTTCCCATTTTAGGAGTAATTCTCTAGCTGACTTTAGATAGTATGAGTTAGGATAAAACTCTTCTTCAATAAACTTATCTCTATCACGTTCTTCCATGCTGGCAAGATCAACATTTTTATCTTGGATAAATTTATCTTGTTCTTCTTTTAATTTTTTTTCAAAAGTCACATAATATTTACCTACCAAGTGATCTCCTTTTATACCAGAACTTTCAGGAGTTTCATTATTACCAAATTCTTTCC
This sequence comes from Candidatus Sericytochromatia bacterium, assembly GCA_014377055.1. Taxonomy (GTDB): domain Bacteria; phylum Cyanobacteriota; class Sericytochromatia; order UBA7694; family JACMQJ01; genus JACMQJ01. The sequence goes on along the minus strand of JACMQJ010000324.1, from coordinate 1,429 downwards.
ATGCAAACATGGCTTTACAAATATGAATACCACGATCATTTAAAAGATTAGCTTTAATTACTTTATAGCCACAAGCTTGATGTAATTTACTGATAGCATCACCCAATAAATTATTCCTAACATGACCAAGATGTAATGGTTTATTGGTGTTTGGTGAAGAAAATTCGACCATAACACTTTTATCTTTTCCTGACTCTGTATTACCATAATTTTCTTTTTGATCCATTATTTGCTTAAATACTTCGCTAAAATAACTATTTTTATCTATTCTAAAATTAAGATAAGGACCCACATTATTTATTTCTTGGATAAAATCATTTTTATTTTCTTCAAGAGCTACTTTTAAATCATTGGCAATTGTAACAGGAGCTTTTTTTAATAATTTGGAAAATTGAAAGCATGGAAGCGAAAAATCACCATGTTCAGCTAGAGCAGGGATCTCTATATTTATATCTGTATCTACATCAAATTTATTTTTAATAGTATCTTTTATAAAAGATGCTAATTTATTACGCATTTATCAACCACTAATTCATTAATCTCAAACATTGATGTATTATATCAAGAAGTTACCAAAAGAAAAAATTTGACTTGTTCTACTTTTTAGGTTTTGGTTAATTTATAATAAAAAGTAATTGTTTTTCAGTTTTTAAAACCATCTAATTATTTAAACAAGGTGTCTTAAAACTTAAGCATTTCCAAAAACTTATACATGATTAAGTAAAATAGTTTAAGTACTTTTTTGTATATCAGATATTAAAAATTTATGTTTTTTTTTTATATATTTTACTTTTTGAACGTTTAGCTTTGATATAATTATCCAAACCATCAAATTAGGTAAATCGTTAATATATGAAAATAGAAATAAAAGAAAGTTTTATAAAAAATTTCAATAAAAGTCCATTTTTATTTAGATCTCCTGGAAGAGTAAATATGATTGGTGAACATACCGATTATAATCAAGGTTTTGTATTACCTGCAGCTATAGATAAAGAAACTATTGTAGCAATATCTCCAAATAACACCGATAGAGTCCGTATTTACTCTTATGATATGCAAGAAAAACATGAATTTAACTTAAATAATCTTGAAAGAAATGATAAAAATTGGACAAACTATATTATGGGTGTTATCCAGCAATTTAATTATTTAAAAGCAGATATAAGAGGATTTGATTGTGTATTTGGTGGTAATATACCTATTGGTGCTGGCTTGTCATCATCTGCTGCTTTAGAATGTGCTTTATCATTCGCCTTAAACAAAATATTTGCTTTAAATCTAACCAAAATTGATCTAGTAAAACTATCACAAAAAGCAGAGAATGAATTTGTTGGTGTAAAATGTGGGATTATGGATCAATTTATTAGTGTCTTTGGCAAAAAAGATTCTGTTTTAAAGCTTGATTGTCGTGACCTAAGTTATGAATATT
>JACMQJ010000323.1 GCA_014377055.1 Candidatus Sericytochromatia bacterium | reverse complement strand
TACAGCTTGGTTAGCACGAGCTATGGATTCCTCTGATACTTGAGAAAGAGGAATAAGCAGTTTTGCACTTGTATTAAATACAATAATTCCAAAACGGGCTGTCCGAGGAAGTAAATCAAGAGATTGCCTAAGAGCAATTTTTGCATGATTTAACTTATCATGCTCGTTCATAGATCCTGAAGTATCCAGGATATACATAAAATCTAACTGAGAACTGTTCTGAGAAACTTCGGCAGTATTTGTAACAGTCAATACTGCATCTGTTCTGTTGTTTCCCAAAGCTAGATGAGGATTATAAAAACTTTCAATAGTAAATGACATATTTTATTCTTTCATAATAAAAAATAGGACTAAATAGACCAACAATAATCTTCAAAATAACCTGAAACTTTTTAAATCCATGCTTTAAGTTGCAATTACTATTTTGTATAAAAACACATTTTACAAATATAACAAACTATTGTCAATCATTTTTTGTTAAAATAGCATAATCATTGATTGGCATTAATTCACGAATTAACAAGCAATTGCTTTTGTTTTTAAACATAATATACTTGTCTTATTTATGAATAATAATCCTAATCCTAATCCTAATCCTAACCTTGACCCTAATAATAAAGAAGAATATTTTAGCGATGGTATTATGCTTTACAACGAAGAAGACCCTGCTTGGAGACAAGAATTAATGATTGCTCAAATCATGATTTATCTTGAAAAAGGAATAACTCAAAGTAGTTTAAATATCCTTTATGGTAAAAAACATGTTGATACTGCTCTTTTTATTTTAAAACCAAGTCAAAAACATATTTTATAAAATAGTAATTTTTATATATTTATGCTATAATAAAAATATCAAAACAGAACAATATTCATGACAAACGTATCTATTCCCAGCCTTCCTAATATTACTTTTTTTGAAGATTTCATAAATTCAGAACAAGAACAGATTTATCTTGCAAACCTTTTAAAAGAATTGGAATTCAAATCTGAAATATATATATTCAATGGTGTTACGATTGAATCAAAGCGTAAGGTTAGCTACCACAGCGAGCATGCCTATACTTACAGCAATCAATCTTATAGTGGCAAGCCTTGGACACCTACTTTAGCTTTGCTTCGTCAATTAATTGCAGATAAAACAGGGATTGATTTTAATGCTGTTCTGTGCAACCACCATTAAGTAAATATTTTTATGAAAAAACTTTATTCTTTTAAATGTAAAAAATCTTTAAAATTGTTGATTCCAAACTTCTTTCTAAATTCAATCCTATTTTCATAAACGGTATAATAATAATTAATTATATATTTTTCTATTGCTTCTGCATTTTGTGGATGATAAATAATATATCTGAATGAATAAATTAAAATTATCTGTATATATAAATCAACCAACTTATCTACAAAATGAAAATTTAATTTATTTCCTTGTGATTCATTTTCTTTTGGATAAATCAAATCTAATATTTCGCTTTCCCTATTAAATATTAAATAAAAATGTGATGATGAATAGTTAAATATCCATATAGGATTTCTGTCTATAATCGCTAATTCTTTAGTAGAAAAATTTAACTCTGTATTTAATAATCTATATAAAAATGTTAGATGTAGTGGCACAACAGGAATCAAATCAGAAAATAAGTTTTGATGTGATAAATCTTCTTTACCTATATTTAATACTATCAGGACTTATTTTGGGAATATCACCTTCAATAGCATAGGTAAATAATATGCGATTTGACTAAGATAAGGGGTTATTGATCCATATGTTCTGCCAAAACCAAAGCCAACTTGAATATATTGTACATCATAGATTATTCCATTACTATGCTTGAAATGTCCTAATGTGCCAGAAATATATCCTGTAGGAATATATTCATCTCCTAGATGAAATGCAGATAAAAAACTTCCATTTAGGAAAACATTAGATTTCTCAGTCATTGCAATTTCAAATAATGCATCACATAAAGATTTAAGACCTAATTTATCACTAAATCTTAAACTATTCCCCCCAACATACCCATATGTGTTAATTCCAGCAGCTAATCC
>JACMQJ010000322.1 GCA_014377055.1 Candidatus Sericytochromatia bacterium | reverse complement strand
CCAAAAGTTTTTGTTCCTATTTTTTCATTTAAGTCTTCCCAAGTTTGTGAATATTCTTCTTTAAATTTCATATTTTCACCTAATATTTGAGTTAGATTAGCGACTAGTCTTCTCATTCCATAATTAGCTGATACTGGTATATCCTTTAAAACATTATTATCATTAAAACTTTCATATCTTAATGTAGCTGATATAACCGCAGGAGCTTTAAATGTTCCTTCCAAATACCATCCAAGTTGACCAACATCAGTTTTATCAACCCAACTATCATTATTAAAAATTAGTTCTCCTGATAAATACAAACTCTCATTACCTATTTTTCCATGAAAACCTGTTTTGTACATTTCAAAGTCAACTCTTTCAGGATTAATGGCATAAATACTTTTATACCCTACATGCTTTCCACGCCAATGACTAACGCCTATTTCGCCAAGACCTTTTGCTATAAAGTCAAGTCTAGCAAATAGATCTTTTTCGTTATTATTATCAAAAGTATTAGTACCAGCACCATCATACAAACCAGTTACAAAACGAAAGAAAGAATAATTACCATTAAGCGAGATGCCTATATCTCTGATATTGGAAAGTGTACTATTTTGATATGGTGTAGCATTTTCTTTTCTAAGATTAAAGTTTATATATTCTGTCATAGGAGTTATAGTTGGGTTAGTAACACTTGAAGGATAGATTGAAACTGCATTTAAATATCCAAATGGTACTTCTTGTTGACCAATAACGACACTACCATCAACATTTTCATCTTTTAAAGTAAAATTTAAATCTTGAATTATTCCATATCTCTGCCAAATATTTTTTATATTTCTTTTTCTATCTTGCAAAAATTTATTAAAATCAGTGTATGAATCAGGGTTAAATAAAGGTTCTGCTGTCATTCCGTTAGAAACCAATGCACCTGAAACATTTAGATGTAAAAGCCTCATGACATTTACTTTTAAGCTAAGGTCAGCATTTTGAATATAGATATAATTTCTAAATCTGTCATCCAAAGTTAGATAGTTAGTTGTATCTTTTAAAACCAAATTTTTGTCCAACTTAGCAAAACCAAAACTATAATCATAACCAAAACCTATATCTCCATGAAATTCTAATTTATCAAAAGCTCCATTAAAATTATTTGAAGGGGTTCTATTCTCAATTATTTCGGTTGCTGAATAAGCATTAGCTGAGAATAAATTAAGTCCCGATAGAACAAATAATGCTAAAAATATTTTTTTCATAAAAGTATAAATGTACCCTAAATAAATTGCTAAAATAAACTTCTTCTTAACGAATAAACAAATATAGCATATAGGCTGATATAATATAATGGTTAATTTTTTTATATTAATATGTTATGGAAGGTTTGAATAGTATGACCAGTACAGTAATTAAAGTTAAAGAAGACTTTAAAGTAAAAGATCTATCACTTGCTGAATGGGGTAGAAAAGAAATAGAATTAGCTGAAGCTGAAATGCCAGGATTAATGGCACTTCGTGAACAGTATGGCAAATTAAAGCCATTAAAAGGTGCAAGAATAGCTGGTTGTCTACACATGACAATTCAGACAGCTGTTTTAATTGAAACACTCATTGATTTGGGTGCACAAGTTAGATGGTCTTCATGTAATATTTTTTCTACACAAGATCATGCAGCAGCAGCAATGGCAGCCGCAGGTATTCCAGTTTTTGCTTGGAAAGGTCTAAATGCAGAAGATTTTGATTGGTGTATTGATCAAACAGTTTTCTTTGATAATGAAAATAAAACTGAGCCTCTCAATATGATTCTTGATGATGGCGGAGACTTAACCAATCTTGTCCTTGACAAATATCCTCAGCTTGTAGCTGGTATCAGAGGGATCACAGAAGAAACAACAACAGGTGTTCATAGATTATATGAAAGAGAAAAGAATGGTTCTTTGACCCTTCCTGCGATTAATGTTAATGATTCTGTTACCAAATCAAAATTTGACAATAAATATGGTTGTCGTGAATCATTAGTCGACGCTATCAGAAGAGCTACAGATATTATGATGGCTGGTAAAGTAGCCGTTGTTGCTGGTTATGGTGACGTTGGTAAGGGTTCAGCTGATTCATTAAAACATTCAGGTGTTAGAGTTATTGTAACCGAAATAGATCCAATTTGTGCTTTACAAGCTGCAATGGAAGGCTATCAAGTTATGAAGATGGACGATGCTGTTAAATTAGCTGATATTGTTGTTACTGCAACTGGTAATAAAGATATTGTTACTGAAAGACATTTCCGTTTAATGAAAGATAAAGCAATTGTTTGTAATATTGGACATTTTGATATTGAAATTGATATGTCATGGCTAAATACAACTTATGGTAATACAAAAGTAGAAATAAAACCACAAGTTGATAAATATACTATTGACGGTAAAGATTTATTAGTTTTAGCAGAAGGTAGATTAGTTAATCTTGGTTGTGCTACAGGACATCCATCATTTGTTATGTCAACATCATTTACTAATCAAGTTCTTGCTCAATTAGAACTTTGGCAAAAAAGAGAAAGTTATGAAAATAAAGTATATGTTTTACCAAAGCACCTTGATGAACAAGTGGCAAGATTACATTTAGCAAAGCTAGGTGTTGAGCTTGATATATTATCAAATGATCAATCTGAATATCTTGGAATCAGTTTACATGGACCATTCAAGAATGACGCTTATAGATACTAATATTTTTTATTAAGTACTGACTTTTAGAAGAACTATCATTATTTTTAATGGTAGTTCTTTTTTATTAGGTTGTTAACATCAGCAAAATATCGTTAATCATATTTGATATGATGTATTATTATTAATACTGTAATAAATACAAATTTATTTTTATGAAGGATTTATAGCTTTTACAAGCTAGAATAAATAATGCTAAAAATTTTAGATAGATATATTTTAAAAGAGTTAATTAAACCTTTTAGTGCTGGAGTTGCCGCATTTATAGTCATAATGCTTTCTAATACACTTTTTCTTTATGCTGAAATGATACTCAAAAGTGGTTTACCCGCTAATGCAGTATTAACCCTTTTACTTTATAATTTACCTGCAATTATAGTTGTTACATTCCCTGTTGGTTATTTATTTGCAACATTACTCGTGCTGGGAAGAATAGCCAAAGATAGCGAAATAGTAGCACTTCGTTCATGTGGAGTAAGTTTTACCAGAGTTATAACTCCTATATTACTTATTGCTTTAGCTGTTAGCTATCTTGGGTATTTAATCAATGAAAAAGTTGTACCATACACCAATCATCAAAGTGTATTAATTGCGAGAGATATGTTAACTAATCAAAAGTTACCACCAATCAAAGAAAGAATATTTACTAAAAGTAGTGATGAAAGATATTTTTATATCGAAAAAGTAAATATTAAAAAAGGTGTCTTTGAGGAGGTTTTTGTTTTTGATAATACCAAAGCTGGTTATCCACAAGTAATTAATGCTTTAACAGCAAGTAGAGAAAAAAATAAATGGGTTTTGCATGATGGTATTTTAAGAAAATATGGTAAGGAAGGGTTCATGAATTATGAAGCAAAATTTAAAGCTATGGAAATAGAATTCAATTTGAATAATTCAACTATTTTTTCTGATCAAAAATCTATGCAAGAACAAAGTGCAGGCGAAGCCGCCAAACAACTTGCAGAGTTTAAAGCAAGAGGTATAGACACAAGAGCAATGGAAGTTGATTATCATCTCAAATATTCATTACCTTTAGCTACTTTTTTTGTCGCTTTAATTGCAGCTCCAATAGGTATAAAATTTGCAAAAATGGGTACATATTTTGGTGTAGCAATTAGTATTGCTTTAGTTTTTGTTTGGTATGTAACTTACACCATAGGACGATCTTTGGGTGCTACAGGAGCATTACAACCTCTTTTGGCAGCATGGATTCAAAATATTGCTTTTGGTTTTATTGGTATCTTCTTATTAGGACTTGTTAATAGAAAATAATGCGATTAAAGATCAAACATATTCAATTGATCGACTTTAATCATATTTGTAGATAATTCTTTTTTGATTATGTTATTAATATAACTTTGCTCATTATATATCTCAGCAAAAACATTTTCATCTTTTGAAGCTTGACAGATTAATTTAAAGATATGACTTTTTAATTCAGATGGCGTTATGTTAAACTTTGCAGCTTCTTCATTACCTGTTTTTACCAAAAATATATCTTCTTCCAAAGATAAAAATTTTTCATCAGAACTACTAATAAAGAAGATTTGTTTAACATTTTTTGGTAATTCAATAGGCAATTTTATTACTCTTAAATACTCATTATTTAGCATAAAAAAGACTAAATCATAATTTTTTGCTGAATAGTATAACTCTTCGTGTATTTTTAAAAATGAGCTTCTTTTGTCAAGCTCGATCATTGACATAGCGGAAAAATTTAAATCATAAGGTATAACATAATCATCCGAATTTATATATCCATATCCAGAAGAAACAAATGACACATCAATTAAAGCTTTTGAAGTATCATAATAATTTAATGATTCAGCTATCATCTTGTTTTGATTACTAATAAACATCTCTTTGGCTTTAACTTTATAGTTTTTAAGCTCTTCTTCTTTGATGGATCGTGACTCTAAATCATCTAAATCTTTAGATATAGCTATATTATCTGGTACATATTTTTTCTCACCATGACATGACGTTATAACCAAAACCTTAACAAAAGATGATTTAGATTTCACTTATTTTACCTAAGATCCAAAAGTATTTTGTGTTTGATTATACTTAGCTAATTCTTCTTGTAGTGATTTGATCTGAGATTGATATTTTTCTTGAATAAAAATAAAGTCTTCTTCTTTCTTTTGCAAAAGATGATTTGTTGACTCAAAAGCATTATTTAGTTCGTTAAAGCTTAATATTTTTTCATCTCTTTCTTTTTGTAATTTTGATGACAAATTTCTAGCTTTGTTTAGTTCTTCTGCAAGTTCATTAATTTGATCGATCGAGTTTGTTTCATTTTGCTCTCCATCAACAACATTTATATTATTATCGTTTTGATTAAGTGATTTTTGTAAATTATCAACTTTATTAGTCAGTAATGATTTTTCTTGTTCATTTTGTATTTCAGTTTCTCTTATTTTATCATTTAACTCATTAACTAACTCTTCCTGTTGTAAATTAACATTTTCCGTTATCTTAGATTTTTCTTGTAATAAATTTATTCGTTCTCTCAATTCTTCAACTTCTTTATGTTTATCTTTTAATTGATCTCTAAATAAATCAACTTTTCTAATTTCACTTTGAGCTAATTTATTTACTTCTAATTCAGAATCTTTTAGACTTTGTCTTAATTCATTCAATCTTTTGACTAATTCAATATTATCTCTTTTCATTTTACCTATATCAGTTACCTCAAGATTTGATAACGATTGATCCAACTGACTTTGTACTTCTCTTAGTTGTTTTTTTAATTCATCTTTTTCTACTTTTTCTTTTACTAGATCCGAAACTGTTCCTGATTTAAGCTTTTCTTCATAATCAGCAACTTTTAATGATAATACTTTTATTTTTTCTTTTAATTCCAAATTATCAGAGCTAACTTTTTCACCATCTATTTTACTTAAATTTTTAACTTCTTCTTTAGCATTTTTATATTTACTATCTGTATCAGAAATTTTTTCTTTGAGTTTAACAATTTCAGCTTCCAAAACATCTATTCCTTTTGCTTCCATTTCTTTAAACTTTGCTTTAAACTCTTTTATTTCAGCATTATATTTTGAATTCTTTTCTTTCAAATCTTCAACCAGTTTATCTTGCTTTTCTGATTTACTTAATTGTTCTTTTATTTCTTTATTTTTATTATCTAGGCTTTTAACGGATTCTTTAGCTTCATCAAGTTCTTTGTGAAGATTATTCTCTATGATTTTATGACCATTGATATTAGTTAGCATGACTTCTTTTTCTTTTAATATGTTTTTAAGAAGTTTCTGAGCTTCATCAAGATTATCAGGTATATTTTTTTCTATTTTTTTAGAAAACTCATATTCTCTTGCTTGATATGTCTGATTTGATATTTCCAATCTTTGCACCTCAGATCGTAAATAATCTTCAAGATCCGCTTTTTTGGCTGAAAGTATATCCATAATAAGAACCGCTGCTGCAGTAAATAAACCAGCTAATAAGGGGATTAGATAAGCTAAATATTTAAATATATCATTATCGTCACTATAAACTAACTTTGTATCACCAAGATCAACACTTTTAGTTAAATTAGCGAGATTTTTATCGCCTTCTGATATTCTTATTTCTTGTGATGATTTATTATTATTACTTGTTATAACCTTACCTTTACTTAAAAGAGCAGCTTTAACAGGTACCATATCTATAATATTATTAATATCTGATAAATCTGGTGTACCTTCCTTATAATTGATTGACTTTAGAATAGATTCTAATTGACTTTTACTAACCTCATGATACTGTGGTAAAAAAATACTAATTGATAACATAACTACTGTAGTTACAACAAAAACAATAAGGGATTTAACAATATTCAAAATTTATCCTCCTTTAAAATTAAATTTTACTGATAACCGATTTTAAAAGTGTGTCTATATCTTGAGAGGCTTTTTTGGCAACCATAACAACTTCTTCATGTGATGTTTCTGACATTGCATTCTCATAATATGTTGAGTTTGTAATACAAGATATTCCTATTACTTTCATTCCCATTGCTTTTGCCCAAATTGCTTCTGGTGCTGTCGACATACCTACAGCATCAATATTCATTTTTCTAAAAGCTAATATTTCTGCCCTTGTTTCATAAGATGGACCTGGAAGACTGAGATAGATACCTTCATGTAGTGTAACTTTACTTTCTTTTGCCGCTTGTTTGGCTAAATGGTTTAATTCACTATCATAAAATGATGCTGCACGTGGTTCTTTAATTAATTGGTAAAGAGCTTTTCTTTCATCTTTATCCATTTGATGAAAATTTACATGATCCTCAATTAACATCAAATCACCAGGTGTATAAACTCTATTAATACCACCTGCAGCGTTTGTTAATATTATATGAGTAACGCCCAATTCTTGCATTAAAAAGACAGGAGAGATAACATTTTTCCAATTATGTCCTTCATACTTGTGAAATCTGCCTCTAAGTACAGCAACAGATGTACCTTGATACTCACCAACTGAAATCACACCATCGTGACCTGCAACAGTTGATCTTGGAAAATCAGGTATCTCTGAGTAAGGCAATTTAGCTTCATTATCTAAGCCTTCAAGAGCTTTTACACCAGAGCCTAGTACTACTGCTACTTTAGGCTTTTTATTAAAAAAGTTATTAACGTATTTAAATGTGTTATCTGAAATAAAATTAGTCAAGGCATACCTCAAATGTATAGAATAGATATTATTTAATGGATTTAAGTTTTTTAATATCCAATTTTACACTATTATATTATATATTAAAGAAATGTTGCAAATATTTTAAGCGAAAAATAAGTTATAAGATCTATTTGTTCTAATTAGTTTTATTTGAGTAGTTGGTAGACAAATATTTTCTTTGGATTATATTTGAATAATAGATCGGATATATTCTTAATGGTTTATATCTAAAACATTTAGAGTATAGTTAAAAACTGAAATCCTTTTTTAGCAGGCTCAATATAAAATAAAAAATATTTTTTATATGCTGTTCACATATTAACAAAACTTTGTTATACTTTTGTATAGATTATTTTATTAAGTATTTATGGAGAAACAAATGAATTTAAAAAATTATGCAGTATCAGCAGTCTTATCAGCAACAATGGTTGCAACACCTCTAAGTATGGTAGCTAT
>JACMQJ010000050.1 GCA_014377055.1 Candidatus Sericytochromatia bacterium | reverse complement strand
GGAGCAGTACCATAATTTTCGACACCCCAACCAACATCAACAAACCAAAATGAAAATTCAGGTTGAGTTGTCATACTACCATCAACCATCTTATGACGTGGCCAAATACCTACAACACCACCCCATGTCCTTTTACCAACAAGTTTTCCTAATTTCATAATCTTGTAACAATGGCTAAAAATATCACCATCTGAGCCAGCGTATTCATTAGTTATGGCAATTACTGAGCCAAGTATTGAATCGGATGGATATGGCTCTGGAGCACCCCATCTATTAATATTATAAGCAATTCTCTTACGAGATAATTTTTCTAATAATAACTGTGAAACGTGACCACCACCATTATATCTGACATCCACAATTACTGATTCTTTTTCGGCTTCGGCAAAATAATAACGATGAAACTCAGAGTATCCTTCAGGACCCATATTTGGTACATGAATATATCCAACTCTACCATTAGTAGCTTTATGTACAGCTTGACGATTATTTTCTACCCATTCTCTATATCTGGCTGTTGCGTCAGTTGTTAAAGCTTTGACCATAACATCTTTTGTTTCATTTTTTTTATTTCCAGAAAAAGTAAGCATGACCTCATTATTAGCTTGATTAACTAATAACTGATGAGGAGATACACTTTTTGATACTTTTTGATTATTAATAGCTAAAAGCAAATCACCTTTTTTGACATTAACACCAATTCTATTTAATGAAGAATTATCTTTTTCACTCCAAGAATCGCCTTGTACAATATGCCCTACCTTGTAAGCATCCGTTTTTTGATCATATTCAAAATCGGCTCCTAAGACACCTTGACGATAATAAGGGCCTGAACGATAGTCACCTCCAAGCTCATAAGCATGGGATGTTCCTAATTCACCTTGCATTTCCCAAATAAGATCAGAAAACTCAGAACGTGTTGCTACCTTAACTAATAAAACTTGATACCTTTTATAGACTTTATCCCAATCAATACCACACATATTAGGATCCCAAAAATGTTCTTTTTGTAATCTCCACATTTCTGTATACATCTGTTGCCATTCAAATGCAGGTAAAACCGATGTTTTCATTCTATCAATATCAATCCAACCAGATTTTTTACTAGGTTTGTCATCAGTAGGCTTATTTTTATCTATAGGTAAAACACTTGTAACTCTTAGCTTACCACCTGAACGATATGCTAATGTTTCATTTTTTTCTGAAACTTTAAAATAACTAATATTAGTCGCCACCAATTCGGATTTCTGTTGTTCAAAATCAAAGTATTCTAGGGTTGCACCCATTTCTGGTTCTGTAGCAAACATATTTTGATTAAGTGAACCCTTAACTGGCATTGAGCTAATTAATACTTTTCCTTTGAGTCCCCATATTTGATTATATTTACCTTCTGGCATAGGAAAGGCTATAACTCTATTTTCGATACCTTCAAAATCAATTTTTATCTCAGTTGATTTATTTTTTTCTTCTTTTACTTTCTTTTTATCTTCTTTGGCATCAGTTTTAACTTCTTCATCATGCAAAAATTTTGGAATTGGTGCAAATGGTGATAATGTATCTTTTGCTAATGAAATAAGCATCGGACGCATACCTTTAGGGAAGCTAAGATCAAAATACATACTATCATAAACAGGGTTAAACTCTCTGTATGAAAGAAAATAGATAAATTTACCTTGTGGGTCAAATGATGGATTTACATCTTTAAATCTTGTGTCTGTTAATCTATGAACTTTACCCGTTTTTATTTCGCAGAGTTTAATCGAAATAGTGTTTTGTGTATCAGCAGAAGCATAAGTTACCCATTTACCATCTGGCGACCAGCTAAAACCATTAATACGACTGTATTTACTTTGGTCAAGAACTTTCATTTTCTTTTTTGCTAAGTCTATTAATAAAAGCTCAGAACGATGATTGGCAATAATAACTTTTTCTTCCGTTGGAGATATTTCCATCTCTAAAGCTCTACCTATATCAAACTCATCAAATCTTTTTATCTTAGCATCATATTCAGTACTATGAATTTCAATTGCTTCTTTATTTTGATCATCTGAAATAGTGATAAATTTTGATTTTTTATCTAACCACTGAGTTAACTTATAGCGAACTCCGTCAGCTTTACCAAGTTGACTTACAGAGCCGTCCCAATTTGGCATAGCAAACATTTTTCCACGAATATTAAAAACCAATGAATGTCCGTCAGCATGTAAATTAAAATCTTCAAAAAATCTTGCTGAATTAACAAATTTTCTATTTAACTG
>JACMQJ010000321.1 GCA_014377055.1 Candidatus Sericytochromatia bacterium | reverse complement strand
TTTTTTTAAAATCTTCAAATATCAATATATTTATTTAAATACTACTAATATTTTATTTTTTTGTTTCTTTATTAAAAAATAAAGAACAAAATTACAACGTGGGTGTTTATCTTTGGGTGTATCTATATATTATGATAATCATAGAAATTTTGCACTATATTTGTTACAATTGTTAACAATTATGTTATATTTTAATAACCTTATTTTTAAGATGTACTATTCATAAGGGTTTCAGCTAAGGTAAACGTTTACCTTAGATTTTTCGATTTTTTCCAAATTTAAATTATTTTCTTCAATAACAACAAAAATTGTTTAATTTGTTTAAAATATGAAAATAGACATTAATTAAAAACAATATTTAGTGATATTTATTATAAGTAAATCCTATAAAAATTTAAAATTACTAACGCTAAATATCAGAGATTTTAAGTTTATTCCCTAAATAAAGACTTTAATTATTTACAAACTTGATAAAGTAATTTATAACTTGTAGTCATCTTCCTCAATCAAAGAGTGACATTTATTTTGGTTAATCAAATAGAATTATTTATGCTATTAAAAATGACTGTATTCTTTATATAAATATTAATATATTTTCAATAAACTTGACCGAAGCAAGACCCAAAGATACATGTTTGGTTTATACAAAACAATATTTTTAGGATTATGTTGCACTTTTACTTATTTCTTGCTATAGTTTTCTTAGAAGATTTAATTTTTTAGAGGTTCACATTATGGAAACTATAACAACAAAACTTGGAGGTAGACCTAAAAAATATGATCAGATAGCTTATTTTGGTTTAAAAATGAAGCCTGAAGACAAATTATATTTACAATTATTGGCAAAAGCCGAAAAGAAACCAGCTTCAACAATTATAGTAGAATTAGTTCATAAAGCATGTGAAGAAAAAAATATTACCTTAGGAATTGCTAAGACAAAAAAGAGAATGCCAGCAAGGGAGTTTCTTGCTCTACCAATAGAGGAACAAGAAAAAATATTACGTGAGCAAGCCAATGTAATGGTAAAAAACTATGAAGTCATAGAAGATAATCAACAATTGCTGGATTATTAAATTCTATTTTTATAAGGTAATTTTCACACTATGCCATCAAAACCAAAATATGCAGAAATTTGGCTTGTTAATTTTGAGCCACAACTTGGAGCAGAAATTCAAAAAATACGCCCTGCAATTATCATAAGTATAGATGCTATGGGTGTTTTACCTACAAGGATAGTTGTACCTATTAGAGATTATAAAGATCATCATGCAGGAATGTTTTGTTATATCCCAATTACTCCAACTAAATTGAATGGTTTAAATAAATATAGTACGATTGATTGTAGCCAAATAAAATCTTTTGATATTCAGAGATTTGAAAAACGTTTAGGAAAGCTATCAAAGGAAGAATTAGAAGAAGTTGTTTTAGTTCTTACCAGATGTCTAGGCTATCTTACCCATACCATATTTTAAAACTAAAAACCTTGCCTTAGATATAGTTCTAACGTGTGCTAATTATTGATAGTACCCAGAAAAGTAGAGTTTACTTTATTTATAGAGCTTTGAAACTCCATTTACTAATATTTCTTTCATTTGAATCAAAGCTTACACCAATTAAATAAATAACCTTATCCGATAAGAGATAACTTTCATAATATTTCTTTGATTCTATTTGTTTTATTGCTTGATTGGTATTAGTCATCTTAAATTCAAAAACATAAATATGAGTTTCTGTTTCAATAACTGCATCTATTCTACCTTTGTTAGTATGAACTTCAACATTTATTCTCACTCCAATTAAAGTCAGTATTAAATAAATAATCGTATGATAATAAGCTTCCTTATCACTCATAAAGATAACAGATGGAATATGAGTAAATACATCTTTCAATATATTAAAAAACTCTTCAAGATTATTTTGTTCAATATACTCTACCAAATCACCAATTAAAATTTTGCTATCTTTTTTATTATTAGAAAAACTTCTTAAAATGCTATTCAAAAAAGACTCTTTTACCTCTAAATTAGGATAATTAAGATAATATTTTTTATAACCAAGATTTTTTTCTTCTATTTTTTTTATTGTTAAATAACCTGTTTGAAATAATAAGCTCTCAACATCTATATCTTCTATTTCAAAGGAGTCCAACATTGATTTTGAGGCTTCTATATTTTCCAGATTTTTTACATCAATATTCTTTTCTTTTATTAATTTAACTAAAAATGTTGATGTTCCTGACTGAAACCAATAGTTATCTATTTGCCTAACAGTTAATACACTTAAAATTGAAAAAGGATTATAGACAAAGTTCTTTCCATCCCAAGAATAACCGTTATACCAAGTCTTTAAAGTATCTTTTAGATATTTTTGTGTTACTTTAAGTTCTTTAGCTGTTGCTTTTATATGTTCCTTAAAATAGATAAATAATTCTTTTTCTGTATATCCAAGCATTGTTGAAAAACCTTTTTCCAGAGTTATATCTCTCAAATTATTTAAGCCAGAAAAGACAGATATTTTACTGAATTTTGATACTCCTGTTAAAAATGCAAACTTAATATACTGGTCTGATTCCTTGATTACCAAATAAAAGTCCTTAATTATATCTTTCATGATATTTCTTATTTCAGCATTCTCAATAAATTCAACTATTGGCTTATCATATTCATCTATTAAAATAACTATTTTTTCTTTTGATGATATTTGCTTAATTAACTCTTTGAAAGCTTTTTTATAATCATTACTCTTTATTTCTAAATTATATTTTTCATATAAAGTTTTAACTTCTGCTAAAAAAGATTTTTGAAAGCCATCTATTCCATTACTATAAGTAAAACCAGTAAAATCAATTCTGATAACAGGGTATTTTTTCCATTCAATTTTGTCATAGATCCATAATCCCTTAAATAATTCCTGATTACCAAGAAATATTTCTTCTAAAGTACTGATAAGTAAGGACTTACCAAATCTTCTTGGACGTGATAAAAAATAGAAATTACTTTCATTACTAGATAATAGGTTATAAATATCTTTTGTCTTATCTACATAAAGATTATCTGATTCTATTATCTTTCTAAAGGTTTGTATTCCCAATGGTAATTTTTTCATAATTATATTTTATCATAAATCGAATTAGCAAATAAAAGAATAAAATAGCCAAGAACTAAAATTATATAAAAATTGTTCAAACTATCATAAAAAGATGGCTTTGAATGATATAATCAATCAAACAAAATATGTATTTTTAGTACAAATTATGAATGATATAAAAGATATTTTAAATGAAATATATCCGAGGCTTGATAGATCACAGCTACTTGCTGAATTTAATCCTGAAAAATCTGGCTCATACTATCTTCTTAACTGCCCTAACTGCAATAAAAGAGAAGCATATATTTATGATAATAAAACCCATATAAATTGTAACCGTCTGAATAATTGCTCTTATTCAAAAAGTATTTGGGATTATGTTCAAGAGAGAAATGGTTTTACTAATAGAGAAACACTAGTTGAATTAGCTAGACTTTCAGGAGTTAATTTACCTGAAAATAATTATTCTGATGAAAAATATTCAGAAGCAAGAGAAACATCTAATGTTTTGGAAAAATCGCTTAATTATATGAAAAGTCTATTATGGCAAGAACAAGGAAAACCAGCTCTTGATTATCTTTTAAAAAGAGGATATACCACTGATGAGATTAAAGTTATGGAATTGGGTTTTTATCCTTCGTTAAAGTCTTTAGAAGAATATTTACTAAATAATGGCAGTATTTATAACGCAATAAACAATAGTGGTCTAAAAACAAAAGGTTTTGGCACAACTCATCAATTAGTTATTCCTTATCGAGATAGTGTAGGTATGCTTAAAGGATTTATTGTTAGAAGTTTACTTTCAAATGAGGAATTGGAAGAAATTAATGAAAAAAAATATAAATACAGCTATGGAATAGAAAAAGATACACTCTTTAATTTGTACCAAACTCGTCACTTAAGAGAAATTACTATAGTTGAAGGTTATCTTGATTGTCTTATTGCTAATGCCAGAGGTTTAAAAGGAATAGTTGGAACTGGCGGAAGTACAATCACTAAGATACAGTTAGAAAATGCTGTTAAATTAGGTTTTAAAAGCTTTACTCTTGCTCTTGATAATGATCAAGCTGGACAGTTAGGTACAGAAAAAGCAATAAGAATGATTTATCGAGAAGGTTTAAAGGCTTTCGTCATGACCTTACCAGATAAATTTAAAGACCCTGATGAATTTATTATAAGTAATGGAGCTGAAGCTTTAAGTAAATTAATTAAACAGTCTGAAAGTGGTACTAAATGGTTAGCTAAATATTTACCAATAAAACATAATAACCTTGAAACAGATAAAGATAAGGATGCTGCGATTGAAGAGGCTTTAAGTTATGGTGAAAGTATCAGAGATCCATTAATTGCTCACGATTATCTCAAAACAGCAACAGAAATTTTAGATATACCACCTGAATTTCTTGAATTAAAATTTGAAAGTTATAAAGAAAAAATCCATCGTCAAAAGCTGGAAAGAGATTACAAAGATTTATTCAGAGATGCGTCAAAACTAATTGAAGAAGATCAGATTGAAAGCATTGAAAGTTTTATCACTGAAAAAATACAGAATATCAAAGCTGGAACTGTTAGTAAGGTTATTAAACCTTATACATTAAATGATTTAGAAAACGATTTAGCCACAACTGTTGAAGGATTGAAAACAGGGTATAAAAAACTTGATGAATTATTACTTATCCCACAGCAAGCTATTACTATTATTGCTGGTCGTCCATCACATGGTAAAACAACCCTACTTTTAAACCTTTATCTGAACATGATAGAGCTTTATCCCAAGAAAACTTTTCTATTCTTTTCCTATGAAGAAACAAAAAAGCAACTTTCACTTAAAATTTTAAATATTCTTAGTGATCATATGGTTAATCAAAAACAAAATTTACAGCAAATTGAAAATTATGTGAAATTTAAAAATAAGGATGTTTATCAAATAGAAAAAGGAAAGTTAAAACTAAAGGAACTTACTGAAAGTAGTAGACTTTGGCTTATTGATGAACCTTTTTATGTTCACCAGTTGGTAAACCAAATATCATATCTAAAAGATAGATACGATATTGGAGCTGTTTTTATCGACTATATTCAAAAAATTAAAATTAATGGACGTTTTTCAACTAGACAAATCGAATTACAAAAAATCTCAGAAACTATTTTGGAAGCTGCTAAAACTTTATCATTACCAATTATTTTGGGAGCACAACTGGGAAGAGATAAGGATTCAAAGAATAAAATCAGGCTTGATAATCTTAGAGAAGCTGGTGATATAGAAAATGATGCTAACCTAGTTATAGCTGTT
Organism: Candidatus Sericytochromatia bacterium; assembly: GCA_014377055.1. GTDB lineage: Bacteria > Cyanobacteriota > Sericytochromatia > UBA7694 > JACMQJ01 > JACMQJ01. Next base: position 68 of record JACMQJ010000321.1, on the reverse strand, counting down.
AATAATGAAGCTATGGAAAAAGCTTTAACTCAGAATGAAAAATTAACTGATCGCATTGTTAATCTAAA
>JACMQJ010000320.1 GCA_014377055.1 Candidatus Sericytochromatia bacterium | reverse complement strand
GGTGCAAAAGAATATTGGTTATACAGAGATAACTTACCACCAAAAGAACAAGCTGCAAAAACAACTGCTTACAAAGTAGTAGCTGCAGAAGGATTGATCAGTACATTATTCTATGATGGTATCCAACCACCTACCTTTTCTGGTGGTAATATATGGGAAAAAATTAAAAAAGGGTTCAATGCAGTTACAATAAAACCTGGTGTTGAATATAAATACAAAGTTTTTGCTGCTGATGCTAATGGTAACGTTATTGGTGAGTCTGATTCTGCTGCAACTGTTCCATTACCTCCGATTGCTGCACCAACAAATATAAAGGTTTCTGAATCAGAAAGTTTAAAACCTTTATTCCAATGGGAAGCAACACCTGGCTTACCACCTGACGGATATTATGTATCTGTACATCCACCAGTTAATTTTGGTAAAGATGCAATACCTCAAGGAACAAATTATGGTTTGGCTTATTGGTCAACATTTAGAACAGAACAAACAAAAGTAGCTCGTTATGGTTCACAATCGGATAATGTTGCCGCTTACCCAGGTACATTGCCATTTGATGTCAATTTTCCTCTTAAAACAGGCAATAGATATAGTGTTAGTGTTACTTCTGTTAAAACAGATAGTAATGACATGAGAACAGCAAGAGCTATATCTAAAGGTTGGAGTGAATCAAAAATATTTATTACTGGTGTTCAACAACCAACTAGTCCTACAGCTAGCTCAACTCCTGCAGCATCTTCTACAACTCCTAAAGAAAGTGTTTTTAGTAAAGTAAAAAGATGGTTAGGTTTTTAGTTAAAATTAATTTTATAAATTTAAGTTTGGGAATAGATCATGCAAAAAACAAAACTTTTTAATTTTCTATTCTCTTTTATGATGCTTTCATTTTTCTTACTTAGTTGCAATGGAAAACTTCCACCAACTCAAGCCAAAGATGGTGTTGATGTAAAAGTTAATGTTCTTGACAAAAAATCACAACAACCTGTATCTCAAGCGATTGTTTCTTTAAAGAAAGATGATGCTGTTGTAGGAACAGCTCAACAAACTGATACAACAGGTATTGTTACCTTTAAAAATATTACTCCTGCTGATGGTTATATTGCTTTTGTCGATAATGCAACAGGTTTTAAATCTGCTGCATCATCTGAAATTAAAGTAGTAGCTGGAGCTGATGCGACAACTGTTTTACTTGATAGGATTAGTAATGGTGACGGATCTGGGTTGATCGCTGGATCTGTAAAAGATAGAGCTTCAAAACAATCAATTTCAAATTTGATGATTACTTATTCAGGGCCAAAAATAAATAAATCTGTCTTGACAGATGAAAATGGATCTTTTGTTATAGAAGGTCTTGTTACGGGTAATTATGTTCTTACTTTTGCCAAATCTGGATATGCTAGAATCCAAAAAATTGTCCCAGTTAAGGATGGTCAAAGTTCAAGTGTTGAAACAATATTTTTAACAAAACAGTTAATTAAATCATTAAGTATTAACTATTCTATAAAAAGGTTATAAAGTTTTTGAAAATAAAAATATTTAGTACGACACAAAATAATATTTCAAGTTTGGAAGATGAAGTTAATTCATGGTTATCAATTAACTCTGATTTTAATGTTAAAGATATAAAAGTAACTATTTCGGATCACAATATTTTAACTACTATTATCTATGAAACCTCTAATAAATCTATAGCTATTAATCAGAATAATCAACAACTTAAAGATATTGCTAAAGCACCACAACCAAGCTTCCAAGAAACTTTATCATCATTTACCAAACCAGAAGAAGCTCCAAGAATTACTATAAAAACAACTAGCACTCCAAAAAATATTGCTGATGCCCTTGATGAACTTAGTTCAAGCTCTGTAAAACCTGGTAGATTGATTCAAAATAATTATAGTAAATATAACAAATCTAACAGCAAAAATGTTTCAGAAGATCAAGCTTATAATTGGGACTAAATTTAGACTTAAAAATTTTAAATAAGTTGTTATAGTCATAAATATAGTAAACGAAACATATCGTTAAGGGTAAGCATTTCGTCTATCCTCTTAATTTGATATTTGATAAAATAATGATACTTCATTATTTTATTCTTACATTATTTAGACTTTTATAACACTTTCAGAAGGTTGAGGGATTAAAATACTTATTTTTGTTCCTTCGCCTAGATTACTTTCAATATCAAGTTTTCCTTTGTAATGCTTTACTATCATTTTTACTACATTTAAGCCAATACCCATTCCACCTATTTTTTTTGTATAAAAAGCTTTAAAAATTTTACCTATATCGCTTTTATCAATTCCCACACCTTCATCTTTTATTTCGATATAAATAGATTTATCTTTTTCAGAAGAAATTGTAAATTTAATCTTACCTTTTGAATCGCCAATAGCTTCTATAGCATTACTAATCAAATTATTGAATATTTGATGGAATTGATCTGGATCTCCGTAAGCAATTAAATTGTTACTAACAAAATAAGTTTGTATTTCGACATCCTTATCTTTTAGTACATTTTCAAATATTTTTATTGTATTATTGGCTACTTTTATTATGTCAAAAGCAACATATAACAAATTTACATGTTTAGAAATATATTTAACTGAGGTTAATAAGCGATTGAGTCTATCTATTTCGGAAATAAGTCTGGAAAAATAATCTTTAGCGGTATGAAATGATTCAGGGGACTTTTCTTCTAAGTCCCCTATTATATGATTAGAGAGAGCTTGTACTAATGTTCTAATAGCTGCTAAGGGATTTTTTATTTCATGAATTAACATT
>JACMQJ010000319.1 GCA_014377055.1 Candidatus Sericytochromatia bacterium | reverse complement strand
TTCTATTTCCTATTTTTACATTGCCTGCTACTGCTCCTACTTTTGGGTTATGAAAATGTCTAACCAAGTTGCCTATAGCATCAGGATGAAAAATTGTATCTGCATCAAGACACAAAATTATTTCTGCCTCAGTTTGTCTAATACCAAAGTTAACAGCTTCTGACTTTCCTGCGTTTTCTTTTGTAAAAGCTTTGACTTGGATATTATTTGAAAAGCTATCCAAAACTTTTTGATAAGTATTATCTTTTGAGCCATCATCAACTACAATAATATCAAAATTTTTATATTTTGATTTGAGCAATGAGTTAATAGTATTATTAATTACTTTTTCTTCGTTATAAGCAGGAACAATAACACTAACAGTTGGTTTAAAATCATCTGGGTAATTATCTTTTTTATTTGCTTCAATAACAGCTAATAAACCAATAAAGATAAACCTAAATATACCCAAAGCTATACCAAAAATAAAAAAGTAGTAAAGAGAAATCTGCAGCAAGCTAATAGTTATAAAAACAATATCATTAACTCTTGCAAAAGAATTTTCATTTTTTGCTATTTTTGGCATAACTTGATCTCTTGTAAGACCTAGTAGTTTGGAAACAGTGACAAATGTATATCCTCTTTTCTTTAATTCTTCAATAATAGTTGGTAATGCTTTAACAGTCTGTGAGCGGTCACCTCCACTATCATGGAGTAAGATAATATTACCGTTATTTAATTGTTCCAAAACTCTGCTAACAATTTTGTTAGTACCTGGAGTTGCCCAGTCGTCAGGATCTATTTGCATTCCTATTGTGTAATAGCCAAGATCACCAGTAAATGCTAATGGTTTTATTTTGTCAGCAGTATTTGGCTCTATATCCTCAGCATAAGGAGGTCTAAACAAATCTGTGCTTCTACCCAATATACTTTCAATTAATCTTTGTGTTGTATTTATTTCTAATCTAACTTGACTTGTTGGTAATAAAGAAATGTTAGGATGTGTAAAAGTGTGATTACCTATTTCATGTCCTTCATGAAAAATACGCTTAATAAGTCCCTGATTTGATTCTGCATTCCAACCTATTACAAAAAATGTAGCAGGAACATTGTATTTTTTTAGTATATCCAAAACATCAGGAGTATAATCGGCATCTGGGCCATCATCAAAAGTTATAGCAATTTCTTTTTTATTATTACCTCCAAATCTTGTAATGACGTAAGGAGAAGGTGATGAGTTATACTTTGCATCCAAAATAACCTCTGAGTCTTTATCATAATAGACTTTTCTATCTCCATCTTTTGGAGTTGAAGTTATGCGTAAAACCTCACCTTTTCCTTCATAAATAATGTCATAATCATAATGAATTTTTTCTATTTTTTTTGAAGCTTTTTCATCAAATTGATTATTTGTATCAAAATCAAATATTTGCCACATAGAAGGATCCTCAGAACCCATTCTCCAAAGAGCAAATCCATAAGGTAAATATTGATAGGCTTCTGAGAGTTGATTAAAAACAGTAGTAGCATCAAGAAACCAGACATGATGTAGACTATCATTATCATCATAATAATCAAAATTAGGATTTAATGATTTACCATCAAAATTTATTTTACTTCCAGATTCCCTCGCTATAGTTAGAGCTTCTTGAAATGAAACAGTTGTTGCAGACTTATTTTTTTTATTCCAGTCATAACCATAATTACCTATGGCAACAATAATTTTTTCGGCTGACACTTCTGCAAACCTTTTTGCAATTAAATTTGCATACCATTTTTGTGAGGCGATGGGGCCAGGATCACTTGTACTCCAATGTTCGTCATAAGCCATCAATACTAGATAATCATTGTATTTAGCTAGAGTTTTGTAATCAAAAGCAGGATCATCAAGTGGTACACACTCTGATACTTTAAGATTTTTTGTATGAAATTTTTGGGTTAATTCTTTCATAAATATAATTAGATTTTTTTGACTTGGATCGTCAACAGACTCAAAATCAACATTAATACCAGCGTAATTATTACTTGTGATGTAATCAAATAAATTGTCTATCAATTTTTGTCTTGATACTTCTGACTTAAGCATATTTTTTAAGACATTTGTATTCCAATTTTCATTTTCTGATTTAAAATTATTGATTAAAGGCATGATTTTTAAATCTTTTTGGTGTTGCCTAATATAAGTTGTTACTCTTTTTTGTTTTGCTAAATCATCAAACTCAACTTTACCATCAGCTCCTCTTAGATGGACCCATTCAGGAATTAGAATATCAAGTTTATCAATATTTTGTTTTAGAGATGTACCACTTGTATCATCCCAATTAACAAAAAAACCAATTGTATTAACTTGATTTTTTGCCTTTCTTGATTTAACTAATATTTTATTACTTTCAATAGATTTATCTAATTTTTTTCTTTCATCTTGAAAAGTCTTTTGACGATAACTCATAATAAAAGGCTTATTATCAGGAATTTGTAAATGATGTTTTTTTGGTAAACCATTAATTGGTTTTAAGCCCAACGATGGTAATAAAGGATTAATTAAAATGCTGACCAAAGCTATGCCAAAAATAATTGTAAAAATTAATCCTGAAACTTGTAATGTTGTCCTAAAATATTTCCATCTTTTATTTTTTGGATCGTAGAATATTGGCTGTGACATATATTACCTTATAAATTTATTATTCTTTAAAAAATTTTGACACGAATTTTACGAGTCACGCAAATAAACACAAATAATATTTAAGAAATCTGTGCTTAGTCTTTATTTGCGTGATTCGTGGTTAACGAGCTTGTCGAATGTATAGCTAAAAATATTTTAGACTGCTACAACTTCAATATCAGGATGAAAGTTTTCTTTTAGAATATAGGTAATTGCTTGCAAAGTTCCATAAGTTGAACTTGGACAGCTGCCGCATGCGCCATGATATTTTACTGAGAGTTGCATATCATCACTTAAAGATACAACTTCGAGACCGCCACCATCCATAGCTAGACCAGGTCGTACTGTTTCTTCAAGAATATCATCAATTTGCTTAAGTTTACTATCCAAAGTAGTGGTTACAGAGTTACTTGCTGTATTTATTTGATTATCAATACTCTCTGTGATAATTTTTTTTATATCTTCCTCAGACGTTCTCCAGCTGTCGTCTGTATCTTTTGTAACAGTAATAAAATCGGAAAGATAAAAAACACTAACCACTCCATTAAGTGAAAATAATTTTTCAGCTAATTGATCATCTTTGGCTTCTTCTTTTGAATTGTATTGCTTTGATCCACTTTCAATAATTTTTTTATTGAGAACAAATTTTCTTGCATTTGGGTTTGGGGTTAACTCAACATCTATAAACATTTTATAAAAACCTTTTAATTTTAAATCATCTTAATAATAAAATTATACTTATAGATTAAGAAAATGAAAACTTTTACATTTTTTTTACATTTTAATCACAGTTTTTCTATATGTAGATGTCATAATTTAAAGTATGTAAAGTTAATATAGGAGCAAGTATGAAAGAAGTAATTAAAGGTTTAGCATTAACTGTTTTGTTAGCAGTAGTTTCAGCATGTAGTAATGGTACAATACCAAACTCACAATCAAGTGAAAATCAAAATTTTGGCGTTTTGAGTAATAATGATAATTCACCAGTGAGTGAAATGGATGGTATGGAAGGTATGCCAGGCGGAAAGATGAGAGGATTTTTTAAAGAATTAAATTTAACTGCTGACCAAAAAACACAGTTTGAAGCTTTGAAAGTAGCACAAAAAGATCATTTTAAAAGTCAAAAAACTAATATGGATAGCCTTAAAACTACTTTAAAAGATGCTTGGTTAAGTGCAAGTATTGATAAAGTTGCATTAAAGACAAAGTTAGATTCATTAAAACCAAATGAAGATGAGCAAGCTGGTTTTATGTCCGATAATATTATTAAAGCTTATAATATACTAACTGTAGCTCAAAGAACACAAGTTGAAACTAAGTTAAATGATATGCAGACAAAAATGTCACAGTTTAAAAACTCGTCAATTGGTAAAGATTTTGCTGGTAATAAAGATAAAAGATTTACTTGGTTTACCAAAGATTTGAGCTTGACTGATGCACAAAGTACAAGTCTAAAAGCTTTATTTGATCAAAGTGAGCCTAATAAACAAGAAATGTTTGATAAAGCCAAAAAAGTTAAAGATGATGTTTTAGCTGAATTAAAAAC
>JACMQJ010000318.1 GCA_014377055.1 Candidatus Sericytochromatia bacterium | reverse complement strand
TGCCAAAAGATGTTATTCAATCTTTGAATAAATCATATCCAAAAGCCAATATTGTAACAATTGAAAAAATAACTAAAGGTAATAATATCAGTTATGGTGTTGAAATAAAAAAGAATAATAAAATCAAAGAATTAAATTTTACTAGTGGTAAAAATAGTAAAGTTAAAGAAAATGAAAAAAATGAATCTAAAGAAAAAGGTGAAGAAAACGAAGGTAATGAAAAGTAAATTTTAGATTGAACAAACAAGGGGGTTTAAAACCCTTGTTTAGAAAGAGTTAAAAAATAGATGAAAATACTTGTTGTAGAAGATGAAATTGAGTCGGCAAACATTATTAAAGAGGTCTTGAAGAAGACGGTTTTATAGTTGACCTTGCATACGATGGAAAAGATGGTTTATTTTATTATTGACAGTGTAAAAATTCAAGTGACAATTTAAAATTACTTTAGCGTTAATTTTGAGGTTCTTCATTCCACTACGTTTCATTCAGATTGTGCTTAGCTTAACGAAGTGATGACATTTACGAAATTTGTCACTCTGAGTTACGAAGAGTCTTCTTTATTTTCATCACTTAATTTTTTACACAAAGAATTAATTTATCTTTAGTTAGGGTCTACATGTACAGATTTAATAGCACCTGTCTTTTTATCAACAGCTATCTCAGCTACCATTCCATATATTTCTGCACCATAAAAATATGCTTTATTATCGTATTTAGATAACTCTGTAGCTTTATCTCTGTGCATGGATAAAAAGCCTACTGTTTCTGCTCCTACATCATTCCATGTAAGATTACCAACTGCATTTTTAAATTCTGGAGTATTCATAAAATCATTTTTAAAATAATTAAGTAAACCACTTTTAGCTTTTTCATAACCTTCGATAGGTGATAATTGAGTTTTTACAAATGGTGTTGCTAAAACTGATTTGCTAGATTCCACATGATCAGTGCTTTGTAGCGGATTAACTACTTTTTCAGCGGGAGTCACTTTAGTCTTATTTGTAACTGGATTTTGTTGAGGCAAATCTAAAATTTTATCAATACTTTTAATTTCCATAGTCACCCTACTTATTTCATAATTTTTTTTGATTTATAATACTATCTATGATAACATAAATTAACTTAAAAGATAGTTGAAATAAGTTAAACATATTATTGATGAGTTTTTACTATAAACCTAAAATAGCTATGAGGATATTGATTTGGCAGAAATAAAACTAAAAAACATAATCAAAACGTTTGGTGATGTAAATATTATCAAAAATCTAAGTCTTGATATTCATGATGGTGAATTTTTGGTCTTAGTTGGTGGTAGTGGCTGCGGCAAATCTACAACCTTAAGATTAATTGCAGGTCTTGAAACCTGTAATAGCGGAGATATAATGATCGGTGACAGAAAAGTTAATGATCTTCCACCTAAGGATCGTAACATTGCTATGGTTTTTCAAAACTATGCTTTGTATCCTCACATGTCCGTTTATGAAAATATTGCTTTTGGCTTAAAGCTCAGAAAAGTTAATCCAACCATTATCAAGAAAAAAGTTAATGAAGCCGCTGAAATGTTGTCATTAACACAATACTTACATAGAAAACCAAAAGAGCTTTCTGGTGGACAAAGACAGAGAGTCGCATTAGGTAGAGCTATTGTTAGAGATTCTGAAGTTATGCTTATGGATGAACCATTAAGTAATCTTGATGCCAAACTAAGAACACAGACTAGAACTGAATTAAAGAAATTACATCAAAAATTAAAAACTACTACAGTTTATGTTACTCATGATCAAACAGAGGCGATGACAATGGGTGATCGAATTGCTGTTATGAAAGATGGAGTAATTCAACAACTAGCAACTCCAAAAGTAGCTTATGAATATCCTAATAATTTGTTTGTGGCTGGATTTATTGGTAGTCCCTCTATGAATTTTATTAAAGTAAATATTTCTGATATTGGCACCAAAACTATTGATGTAACAAATGACGGATTACATTTAAAGTTACCTTATAATCCTGCTATAACTGATATTTCAGCATATAAAGGCAAAGAAGTGCTACTTGGAATTAGACCTGAGCATATTGCTGTCGCTAATGAAAAAATACAAGAAGATAAGTATAAGTGTATGCAATCATGGTTAGAAGTTGTTGAACCCTCAGGATCAAGGACATATCTTCATGTTTCGGTAGGTAAAAAGCACCAATTAACAGCCGAAGTTGATACAACTTCTTTAACAGGTGTTTTGAATGAAGGAACAGACATTAGTTTGTATGCAGATTTAAATAGGGTTCATCTAATTGATCCTCAAACCGAGTTGGTAATTCTTAGCACACAGAGATTTGTATAAAGAAAATATGACTATTGAAGCTAAAAATCTCTTAAAAGTTTATGGTAAGAGAAAAGTTGTTAATGATGTAGATGTTAATGTTCAAAGAGGTGAAGTAGTCGGTTTGCTTGGTCCAAATGGTGCAGGTAAAACCACTACTTTTTATATGGTCGTTGGTTTGGTCAAGCCAAATAAAGGCTCTATTTGGCTTGATGGTAAGAATATTTCTAAAGCACCAATGTTTAAGCGTTCTAGGTTAGGACTTGGTTATTTGCCTCAAGAAGCATCTGTTTTTAGAAAATTAACTGTCGAGCAAAATATTCTTGCTATCTGGCAACTAAGAGGAGGAGCACCAAATCTTAATTTGAAAGATAAAATAGAATTTTCGATAAGAAAAGGTGAAAGAACTTGGTGGAGAAGAAATAGATATGAAAAACTTTATAATGATTTTCTTAATGATGTAAAAGCTGATTTTGAATACCAAAAAGAAGTTGAAGCCTTACCAGTTATAACAACTAATCCAAAAGAGCCTATCAAATATCCTCAAGATAAGTTATTTTATATTTCCAAAATAGTTGAGTTAATAGGTTTGAATTATGAACAACACCAAGAATTAGCTTATAATTTTCTAATTGAATATGGAAAGTTTTATAATTTAGGTAAAAAGAAAAAATTTGAGGAATTATTAAGTAGTTTATGGAAAATAAAGCGTGATGAAATTTTTGACAAATTCAAAACCTCTAGTGAAAAAGCAACCAAAATAGATCTAATTAAAAGTATTATAAACTATCTTGATATTAACTCTGATATTTTTAATAGTATTGAACAAATACCCGAAATTGAAAACATTAATCAATTTATTGAATATATAAATCAATTAGAAAAGACTTACTGGAGTCATAGAAAAGAGTTCTTTTTAAATAAAGCTGATGAATTAACCAGATTTGATATTTTGAAAGCCGATAAGTTAAAACCAGAGGCGACAAATTTGCTGCTCGAATCTAAGTTTATGGATAATGAAATAAAGAGCGTCATAGAAAGCCTTGACTGGACAAAAAGCCAATCACAGTCTTTTCAGCTTGAAGATCTATTAGATGAGTTTAATATTTCTCATATCCGTAATTCCAAAGGCTCAGATCTTTCTGGTGGTGAAAGAAGAAGAGTCGAAATTGCTAGAGCTGTTTCAAATAAGCCTTCATTTTTACTTTTGGATGAACCATTTGCAGGTATTGATCCTATTGCTGTATCGGGCATTAAGGATATGATATTTTTATTAAAAAATAGAAATATTGGCGTGCTTATTACAGATCATAATGTTAGAGAAACATTAAAAATTATTGATCGAGGATATATTTTGAGTGATGGTAAAATTATTGTACAAGGTACACGTGAGGAGCTAGCAACCAGCGATGTAGCTCGTAAACATTATCTTGGTGAAGACTTTACTTTATAGCTGTTGTCAAGGATGGATTAAAAAAGAACTAAATA
>JACMQJ010000317.1 GCA_014377055.1 Candidatus Sericytochromatia bacterium | reverse complement strand
GTTTTGGACAAAGGAAAAGAAATACTACGCCAAGAAGGACGCTTAGGCTATGAACAATATTCAGCTACAGGTTTTTATCTTTGGGGAATAAAGTTACCAAAATCATTAAGTTATAGTTTTATCAAGCCAGTTAAAATATTTAATATTGAAATGTACTATGATGCCAGAAATTTAGCTTATTTAACTAGTGAGCCATTCTTTTTGGCTAAAATGGAAATTGGAAAAATAGATAACTTTTTTGATGAAATTACAACCAAAATTTATCAACTACAAAAAATAAGATGGGAAAAATACAATATTATAACTGCTATTAGTGAAGATTCAACTGATAAAATGCCTTGGTTTGTTTATAATTCTGTTTATTTTAATAGTCAAACTTGGTTATGTACAAGCCCAGGAGGTAAACCTTATCCTCAATATAAAAGTCTCAGTACAAAGTCAGCTTTTGCTTGGTCTGCAATATATTCAGATTCATATTCAACACTTTTAAAAAATAAGGTAAAAAAGCTAGTCAATCAGGAATATGGTTATTATACAGGAATATATGAAAAAAATAATAAAACAAATAAGTCAGTTAATATAAATACCAATGCCGTCATACTTGAATCTTTGCTTTATAAAAAACTAAAAGGTAAGTCGTTTTTAGAAAATTAAATATTTATAATAAAACAAACTCTTTATATGATATTTTAAATCTATTAATTGAACTAATTAGCTCTTGATAAAGATCATCTAACCCATTAAAATCGTTCTGCTTTATTCTGCCATCAATTATATTACCTATTTCAGCGACTTCAAGAACACCAAGATTTAGACATGATCCTTTAAGGGTATGACTTATAAAGCTAACTTTTTTGAAATCCTTGTTATCTAGTGCATTTCTTAATTCAATTGTTTTTTTCTGTAAAAAGTCGTCAAAACCATCAAGATTACTGATTATAAATTTCTTCTCATCTTGCCCTATACTCAAAGCCATATAACCTAGTACTGAAGGATCAAAAGCCTTATTATAATTTACTTCTGTATTCGCAAAATTTGCTTTTTTATCAACAAATATATCTTTTTTAGCATTACTATCTATACCTAAATATAAATATTTGCCCCATTTTTCAATTACATATTTGATAACATCAATTTTTATGGGTTTAGTTAAATAGTCATCCATTCCTGCTTTAAAACAAATTTCACGATCTCCAGCCATCGCATTAGCTGTTATTGCAACTATGACAGGTCTATTTTTGAATTCACGGATAATTTGTTTGGTGGCTTCAAGACCATCCATCTCAGGCATTTGGACATCCATAAAAATAAAATTATAACTTTGCCTATTTAATGCTTCAATTACTTCTAATCCATTACCTACAATATCAGGACTGTATCCTATTGATTCAAGCATAAATTTTAATAATTTTTGATTTGTTGGATTATCCTCTGCTATCAAAATCTTTAAAGGAAATTTTTCATAGAGATTTCCTAATGAAAAAGATGGGCTTTTATTTTCAAGTGATATTTTATTTGAAGTTTTTGATAAAGTATCAAAGACAGTTCCAAGTAATTCGGATTGTTTTATCGGTTTAAAAATTATACTCGAAAAAATTTCTTTTATTTTTTCATCCTCAAAATAATTATTATTTTTATCAGTTAAAAGTATTAATGGAAGTGATTTTTTTGTTCTTATTTGTCTTATTTTGTTAGCAATATTTAAAATAGTATTATAATTTTCAAAATCTATAATTACGATGTCTAAGTTTTTATTTTGTTTTATTTCTTCAATACACGAATTATCTTCAACAGCAACACTGGCTTTTAAGCCCCATTTTTTAAACTGTAGCTCAAGAGCCTCAGCCACAACTTTATTCTCATTGACAATTAAAATACTTTTATTTTTCATCTCAGGAAGTGTCATATTAATATATGTATTTGACGGAGATGTATTTGCCAAAACATTTATAGAAAAATAGCATGATGATCCTTTACCAAGCTCACTTTCAAAACGTATATTACCACCCATCAAATTTACAAGCTTCTGGCATATTGCCAAACCTAAACCTGTACCTCCAAACTTTCTTGTTGTTGATGAATCTGTTTGATAAAAAGGTGTAAAAAGCTTAGATATTTTGTCTTTACTTATTCCAATGCCTGTATCTCTTATACAAAATTCTAGTTTAACATTATCATTTTCTTTATCAATCAATTTTATAGAAGTAAATATCTCACCTTTTTGAGTAAACTTAACCGAATTACCAATTAAATTAACTAATACTTGCCTTAACCTTGTCGAATCACCTTCAATATTAAATGGGACATTATTTTCAATATAATAGGCTAACTCCAAATCTTTTTCTAAAGCTTTGACCGTAAAAAGCTTATAAGCTTCTTCAATACACTGATTTAATTCAAAGGGATGATTTTCTAAGTCCATTTTTCCTGATTCAATTTTTGAAAAATCAAGAATATCATTAATAATAGTCAATAATGAGTCACCACTTATTCGTATTGTTTCAACAAAATCTTTTTGATCTTTTGTTAAATTAGTTTGCAATAATAAACTGGTCATACCTATTACACCATTCATAGGAGTTCTTATCTCATGGCTCATTGTCGCCAAAAATTCAGATTTAAGGTTTGCAACCTGTTCAGCCTTCTCTTTTGCCTCTCTTAGTCTCTGTTGTGACTGTATTTGCAATGTTATATCATTAATTGTGCCAGTTGTTCCAACAATACGACTAGAGTTATTGTAGTCAGGTTTAAGATAAATTTCACACCATTTTATCTCATTATTACTTGTCTTAAATTGAAATTGACTGTTAAGATAATCTGATTCACCTGTGATTGTTAAATTAAAAAATTTAATTATGCTATCCCGATCTTCTAAAATAACATAATCAAATAAGCTTCTTTCTAGGGAACTCTCTACAGAAAAACCTGTTATATAAAACCATGAGGAATTTAAAAAAGTTAAATTTCCTAGTGAATCAGTTTGAAAAATAACTTCTTTAATATTATTAACAATGAAAAGATTTTTTTCCTCATTTATTCTAATTGAGGATTCAGATTCTTTATACTTACTCAATTCTTTTTTTAGTAGGTCATTATTTTTTTTTAGTTCTTGATTGATCAAATATATGTCATAAGAATCTTTATTTAAAAGATTTTCATTTTCTTTGTTTAAATTATCAAGTGAATTATTTATTATATTTTCCATATTAACCCTTCATAATATACTCAAGTAAAAACTAAAAAATATCAAGAGCCAGAAGACTTAAATCATCTTCAAAGTTTGTGTTACCACGCCAGTTAACTAAATCTTGTTTAAATTCAATTATAAAATCTTTGAGGCTTAATTTGTGTAATTTTTTTAATGTATCAGTTAGACGTTCTTCAGAAAACTGCTCATCATTATGATTTGCACATTCAATTATTCCATCGGAATAACTTATTATCCTATCGCCTTTTTCAAGAATAAAAGTTTGTTCTTCATATTCAACATCCTCAATAAGACCAACAGGGAACCCTGTAGCATCAATTATTTTAATTTCACCTGTACTTTTTATAATCATTGGTGAAGTATGTCCTCCAGAAGAAAAAACCGTTTTGCCATCACGAATATCAATAATCATGTAGACAATCGTAAAATATTGCAATGACGAATCTCTCTCTTTGCAGAAATAGTTATTAAGATTTTCCAAAAGTTTGGCTGGCGAAATAATATTATAAAATGGTTCTTCACTTAACGATGATTTAAGAAAATTACTCTGAAATGGTAAAAGCATTCTACTCAAAATAACGGACATCATTGATGCAGGTATACCATGACCAGAAACATCTATATGATAAACACCTATATGATATTCATCAAGTCTGAATAAATTAAAAATATCACCTGATACAAATGCAGATGGTAGATAAATCCAATCAAAATCAATATTATTAATTAATAATGTACTTTTTTGATTACTATCTTTGCTTATGACCTTAAAATAAGAGGGTAAAATACTTTTTTGTAACTTTGAAGCATATTTTAGATCGTTACTTATTGTTTCATAAGCTTTTTCAAGCTTTTTATTTTTCTCTTTTAATTCACTTTCTAAATTTAAAATTCGTTCTCCAGCTTTTATCTTTACTTTTAGTTCTTCAACATTAAATGGTTTGCCAATAAAATCATCAGCTCCCGATTCCATACCCTCCACTAGCTCATTTTTATCTGTTTTTGAGGTTAAAAGAATAATGTAAACATATTTTTCAAGATTGGAGTTCCTTATTTGTTTACAAAGTTCAAGACCTGTTGTTTCTCCCATCATCCAATCAGTAATTAAAAAGTTTATTCCTGTTTTTTCGATTATTTCAAAAGCATCATGGGTATTTTCAGCTTCAAAAACCTCATAACCCCATCCCAATAAGATACTAGAGATAAGTTTTCTAATATGAAATTCGTCATCAACTATTAATATTTGCATAATTTTTTCTATAAAACAATTAAATTAAAACTAATTATAGATCTAAATTATCAAATAACTTAAATTACAATAAAAAAAAGCAATAACTAAAAATAATATTTTTACATTTTTATCAATAAATTTAAGGTAAATTTAGAAATTATGGATTATAATGATTAAAACTGATTTCTAAATTATGAAATTATTGGAGATAATCTAAATTGCAAATTAAAATAGAAAAAGTAAAAGATCTAACTATTGTTAACATTATGGAAAAAAGACTGGATGCTAAACAGGCTATTTCTTTTCGTGAAAAAATACTAGAACTAGTTGAAAGTGGCAATAAACTAATTGTTTTAGACTTTAAAGAAATTGATTTTATTGATAGTAGTGGTTTAGGGGCAATTGTGTCTGTTCTAAAAATGGTTGGTAGAGAAGGTAAATTAGTGCTTTCTGGTATCAAAGAAACTGTTATGAGTACGTTCTCCAGAACCAAAATGGATAAAGTATTTATTATTTCAAAAAATATAGAAGAAGCAATAGATAAATTTTAATTATGAAAAAAGAAAATAACCCAAAAAATATAAAGTTTACTATATTAAGTGAAAAACAAAATGTAGAGCTAATTGGTCTATCTATTAATAAATTATGTAGTTATTCAGGTCTTAATGAAAAAGCTTGTTATGATATAGAATTATGTACCGTTGAAGCTATTAATAACTGTATAGAACATGCTTATAGAAATCAATCCGATCGAAAAATCGAAGTAAATCTTAACTTATATACTAACAAAGTTGCTATTGAAGTAATAGACTTAGGATTTTTTCATGAAAACTTTAAACCAGTTGCAAATGATTTTGACACAAAAAATATTGAATATGTTCCTGAAGGTGGTATGGGGCTACAATTAATCTTTCAAATAATGGATGTAATTGATTACAAACGTGTAAATCAGAGTAACATATTGACCATGGAAAAAATATTTCCTTAATATGTTATTGCCAAAACTTTTACCGATAAATAAAATCATTTATTTTACTGATAATTAAAAGGGCGGAGGTAAACCCACATTGTATCCCGCTCTTAACTTAATACAATTGACCATTTTGTTTACACTCTTCTTAACTTAAGACTTAATAAATGTTTTATCTATAACGAAAATGAAACAGAAAAGCCACCATTTTCAAAACCACCAGAACCAATTTTTTTGTTCCAAGGATAACGATTACCTGAATAATTATTATATTGAATGGATATCGTATTAGGATGCCAGTCAAAAAATCCAAACCCATAGGTAAAGTCTGGATCCCATGGTTGCTGTTGTTCTGGAAAAGGGTAATAAAAAAAAGTCCCATTAATATAAAACCAGTCATAAATAGTGTATTTAAGTGATAATTTAATTGAGTTTTTCCAATTTTTTGTTTCAAGTGTTGTTAACTCAAAATATTTCGGAACTATTGTATAACTAATATTTCCTCCCACACCACCGCTTTCATGTACTATAAAAAGGTCTTCAAAAAACTTGGGAATAGTAAATTTCCAATCAAGAGTAAATCCACCACCTAAAAAGTCAGTAAAAACTTCATTTTTTTTTAGATCAGGAAAAAGTCTATTCCCACCATAATTTGCATAAGTAAGACCGAATGTATAAGGATGCCAATCACTATAACCAAAAGTATATGAAAAATCAGGATTCCATGGTGCTTGGAGATAGCTATTGATATATTTATAATAAGTAGTACTAAAAAACCAGTAAGATATAGGATGGAAGCTTAAAGAAGCAGAAACAGAAAGATTATTTGAGATCCTTCCCTGAGTATTAATACCTTGTCCTAGGTCTGGTGTACTTTCTTTTATAGGATAATTAAATGAAATACTACTACTAAACTCTGATAGTATTGCATCAATTGGTGAATCATATTTTTTATCCAACAACTCATTTAAAGGTAAATCAAATGAGCTTAGTGAGTACTTTTTTATTTCTTCTATTGATGATTTTTCTTCAACTTTCTCTAAACCTTCTGCATAAGAGTTTGAAATCATCAAGAATAATATTATTAATGAAATTAAGCCATTTTTCACTTATCTCGGAATCCAAGCAAACAAAACTTTATT
The DNA here is from genome assembly GCA_014377055.1 of Candidatus Sericytochromatia bacterium. GTDB lineage: Bacteria > Cyanobacteriota > Sericytochromatia > UBA7694 > JACMQJ01 > JACMQJ01. Next base: position 6,883 of record JACMQJ010000317.1, on the reverse strand, counting down.
TTTTACCATTAGCCATATAATAAATAAGATAAGAGTATGTGCAAGAGTGTTAATTATCATGTGATCATGAGAAAACTGAAAATCTACAAAATTACTTAGAATCATAACTATATAGACATGTACAATAAAAACATAAAGTGAAGCTTGACCAATAGGAATAAAAAACCAACCAGACCATTTATTTATTTTTTCCCAATAAACAGTTAGTAACTGATAAGCACATATTAGTACAACTAAATAATTTAATAATCTAAGAATACCTAGAGTATTTTTCATAAAGTATTGTTCATAGATACTATTAAAAACAGATGGGGGAATAATATGAAGCTTAAATGATTCTGGTATAAGTTGATTAGTTGTATTTTGTGCAAAGAAAAAGAAACATAAAAAGAGGAATACTGAAATTGTTAAAACCCTATTTTTATTTACTGGATTAAGCATTTTTTTTATTTTTTCACGATGAAAACCAACTGCCATTCCATGAAAATAAATTAGCTGCCAAGTGAACAAAGGAAAACCATTTTCAAACTGTGATCCTGTAATATTAGTTGGTGACACACAATTATAAAAATAAGCTATCCATGAAAGAGTTAAAATAATGGAAGTACGCTTATTAAACATAAAAAATAATGAAAGAGGTGAAAGCATCAGTAAAAAAACATATAAACCTAGTATTTGAGTTTCATGTGGACCAATCTGTAAAAAAAGTAACTGTTTAATCATGAGGTAAATACTTGAATTTGGAGCAGGATACAATGAATACGTTTTGTTTGCAGCATGATCAACAAAGCTAGTTACGACTTGTGTATTAAAAATGCCCAAAAGTGATATAAAACCAATACTAATAATAATAAAAATATTTATTCGGTAAAGTTGAAATGCACGATCAAAAAGCTTGAGGCAAATGTCTTTCCAACCATTTTTAGCAATCTTTTTTTTATAAACCATCCCTATAACAAAACCAGATAAGATAACAAAGCCTTCACCACCAGAAATAATACCAATTCTCTCCCATACTAAATAATTGTAGTAAGAAAAAAACTCTGAGTGGACAATAATCAAAATAAACATCACAATTCCACGCAAAAAATCTATTCGTAGATCCCTATCAAACGAAATTTCTGAAACTATTACCTGTTTTATTAATTCTTGATCTAGTGATTCTTTTGTTAGCATATTGATTGCTTATAAACTTTAATATAGGACTATTTTTTCTTAAATCACAGATTAGATTTAGGTTTAATATTGTAGCTTATTATCATTTATTACTCAACTATATTTTTATAATTTGTACTAAACTAAAAATTAAATTATAAACTTATAAGATTGATTTAGATTTTTGAATATTATTACCCCATTTGATAATCATACTTTGTAAATCTTTGATAACAATAGGCTTACTAATATAATCATCCATACCCACCTGAAAACACTTCTCTTTATCTTCAATCATAACATTAGCTGTGATAGCTATTATTTTTGGTCTTTCTTTATAATTATCTATAATATATTTGGTTGCTGTAAGCCCATCCATCTCGGGCATTTGTATATCCATAAAAATAATGTCATAATTTTGCCTTTTTACGGACTCAATTGCTTCTAATCCATTTGCTGCGATATCAATTATATAACCCATTCTCTCAAAAATACGTTTAGCTAATTTTTGATTAATGGCATTATCTTCAGCTAATAATATTTTCATAGGAAATTGTTCAGCTAATGTATTATCAAGTGTAACAAGCGAAATCTTTTTATTTATGATATTAGTGTTATTAATTAAAAGATTGAGTACTGTATTAAAAAGATGAGTGCGTTTGATAGGCTTAGTAACATAAGCTAAAAACTTATTATTTTCTTCAGCAATAACCATATTTTCTTTTCTAAGTGGCGTGAGCATTATTAGTGGTAAAGCTTCTTTTGATCTATATTTTCTTATTTCGTTATTTAAGTTAAAATCTGGGGTTTTAGGCATTTGCATATCTATAATAGCTATATCAAAATTAGTATTATCCTTAATAAGTTGTAAGGCATCTTTTTCTGATGATGCACAAGTTGCCAACATTCCCCATTGTTTAAATTGCATAGTTAAAACGCTTAAATTTGTTTCGTTATCATCCACAATTAAAACATGCTTATTTTTTAATTTAAAAAGATTGGTATTTAAATCTATTATATTACTATCGGCACTAGATTTTGCCTGAATTGTAAAATAAAAACTTGTACCTTCATTCTCTGTACTTTCTACCCATATATCTCCATCCATTAAGTTAACAAGTTTTTTACAAATAGCTAATCCTAGACCTGTGCCACCATATTTCCTACTGGTCGATGAATCAGCTTGAGAGAATGGCTTAAATAATTTTTCCATTCCTTCCTTACTGAGTCCGATACCAGTATCTTTTATTGTAAATTCAAGCTCAATATCAGATGAGTTAGTATTTTTTAAATCTATCGAAACAAATATTTCACCTTTATGAGTAAATTTTAAAGCATTACTAATAAGATTAACTAAAATTTGGCGTATTTTTGTTGAATCACCTATAATAAACTCAGGTACTTTTGGATTAACATAATATATTAATTCAATATTACTTTCATTAGCTTTTGCAAAAAGCAAATCAAAAACGTCTTCAATACATACTCTTAACTCAAAAGATTGATTTTCCAATTCCATTTTACCTGATTCAATTTTAGAAAAATCCAATATATCATTAATTATAGTTAATAAAGAATCTCCACTTAATCGTATCGTTTCAACAAAATCACGTTGTTCATCAGTCAAAAGAGTTTGTAATAATAAGCTTGTCATACCAATAACTCCGTTCATAGGTGTTCTTATCTCATGGCTCATTATTGCAAGAAACTCTGATTTTATCTTATTAGCCGCTTCTGCAGCTTCTTTGGCTTTTAATAATTCATCTTCATACAATTTTCTGATATTAATATCGTTCCATGCTGCTAATAGTACAGGTCTTCCATATATTACTACTGGATTTAAAGTAACTTCTACATGAAAATCTTCTCCAGTAAATTTTTTGTGAACCCATTCAAAGCGATGATAACCCTTTTCTCGGACGATTTTATCCATTTCACAATATTTATCCATAGAACGCTTGCCATCAGGTTGGTACTCAGGTGAAAAGCTAAATGGATTTAGAGACATTATCTCTGATTTACTATTACATTTAAGCATTTCAATTGCAGAGTTATTACAATCTATAATACCCGTTCCATCAAATAATAAGTGTGCATTTGTTGATTGTTCAAATAAAACTCTGAATCTTACTTCCTCACTCTTTCTATCTGTTACATCTCTAAATATTGTTACATATGTTGGTTTGAACTTATATATTGTAGATTTTCCACATATTTCAAGAGGAAAAGTTAAGCCACTTTTTTTTAGACCGACAACTTCATAAGGTTCTTCGTATCCATTTTTAATGTGCTCTGTAATGGTTTCATAATACTCAGGCAATGTAAATTGAGTTATTTTCATACCAATTACTTCTGATAACATGTATCCAAACATTTTTGCAAATGCAGAGTTAGTATCAATAATAATTCCATTAGAACTAATTGTCATTCCTTCAAAATTTACTTCTGAAAATTTCTTAAATCTTTCTTCACTTTCTCTTAATTCAGCCTCAATTTTTTTTCTTTGCTTAATATCCAGAAAGATCGCACTATGGAGCTTTTTAGCTTTTTTATTCAAATTTGAGTGAGATAATTCTGAATTAAATGTCATATTATCTATTCTTAAAGCTTTTTGTTCTTCCATTTTTTTATCTCCTTAAAAAAAATCTCATCCTAGAATTATTTTTACTTTAAAAATTAACTATTCTAAGTTAAGACGTATTTTTATCTCTTTTTTATCATGAGGGTTAAAAGATAAATAACTCATATAATATTTTTGTGACTGTTTCTTTTTATTTTTTAGCTCATAAATATATCCTAGATCATAGTAAGCTTGTGCATACTCTGGGTTAATGGTAATAGATTTTTTATATTCTTTTATTGCAAGCGTAAGATTATTTTCAAAAGCAAAATAATTAAAAGCTTTTTCGTAATGTTCCATATAATTTTGATTGTTTGACATTTTTAAGAATCCTTTTCAAAAGAAGTAACTTTAATATTATTTGATTAATACCTATTTTTTTAATTAGGCAACTTTTAACAAACTTAATTTTAAATAATCTTCTTCAGCTCTTTTTAGAGAACTATACAATTCTGAATAATTTTGAAATCTTTGATCAGGTTCTTTTTCCATAAGCTTCATAATAATATTGGATAATTTATCAGTAATATTTCTGTTTAACTGTGAAGGAGATACAGGTTTTTCTGATAAGTGCATTGTAATTATTTTAAAAATACTATTTGTATCAAAAGGAAGTTTACCAGCTAATAAATGATAGAGTGTTGCTCCTAATGAATACATATCAGATCTAACATCAACTTTATCTGGTGACATGAAACCTTCAGGTGACATATAGTACGGGGTACCATATATTTTACCACTAATAGTTTGATATTGATTTGGTTCATTAATTATTTTTGCTAAACCAAAGTCAGCTAATTTTATTTCGGAATTACTGTTAACCATAATATTTCCTGGCTTTATATCTTGATGTACCAAGCCTATTTTATGACCTTCATCTAACACTTTACAAAGTTCTATAGCTATTCTAATAACAGCTTCAGGTTTAATAGCACCACTTTCTTTAACAATTTGGTCAAGAGTTTTTCCATTAATATACTCCATAATTATATATGTGTGCTTACCTCTTTTTTCTGCGTCAAGAATTTTAACTGCATTTCTATGAGTAAGTTTTGCACTATTTACGGCTTCATTTAAAAAACGATCTTGTACTGTTGGATCTTCAATTATTAATTGAGGTGAAAGAACTTTAAGTGCTACATCCATTTTCAAAAAAATATTAGTCGCTTTGTATACTACTGATGTTGCACCTTTACCTAAAATAGATTTTATTTGATATTTATCAAGATGATCACCAATCTCAGGTAATGAAGGAATTTCATTATAAGAAGTGTTTTTAGCTTTTAGTTTATTTATTTCTGCTTTTAAAATATCAATATTAAAATAACTTTGTACTTCATCTTTAGAAAGATTAAGACAACCTTGTCTGAGTAAATTTAAATTTACTAATGATTGTTTACAAGTTCCTCTACATGCAAGTATGAATATTTCAGGATTAATTTTTAATTCTAAACATTCTCTTGCTAAAAGTTGTGATGACTCTCTATCTAATACCTCATAAGGGAGAATTATTTGGTCAATAAAATCCGTTTTGAACATTTAAGAGTCCTCTTTTACCTAATATTTTCACTGCTTATTATATAATTTATCATAGGTGAGTGTGAAGTAAGGTGAATCAAGGCGTGAGTATTACCTATTTCAGCGTGAATTTTTTGTGAATATTACGTGAATGTAATGATACATCCATTTATTTAATTTTATCAGATTATCAGATTATATCTAATTTATAGATATATGCTATAATAGTATTTACCTGTGAAGAACTTGTGAGTAAAACTTTTGTTTTTTAATTTATGTACTAAATGATTAAAGTTAAAAGTGAACAATTTATTTTATTTAGTTGAACAATATCAATAATAAAATTAGCTCTATTACTTATCGAAAAATAGAAGTTTATACAAAAAACTATGGAGAATTTAAGTATGAAAAATATACTCTTAGTAGAAGATGATAAATTGCTTTATGAGATGATTATCGACTATCTGGAATGTAGTGGATACAGAGTAAAAGTTGCACATAACGGTATGGAGGCAATTGACATTATAAACAAAGATCCTAAAATTAATATTTTGATTACTGATGTTGGTATGCCTGTGTTAGATGGTATGGAGCTTTGTCGATATATACGTTCAAAACCTGAGTTTAACAATTTACCTATTTTGATGATGACAGGTAAAGATGATCTAACAACGAAATATATAGGATTTGAGGCTGGGTCCGATGACTATATAGCAAAACCTTTTGATCCTCTTGAGTTTTTGCTACGCATAAAATCACTGATTCGCAGAACTGAACTAATTAATAATACTAAGCCTGATGAGAAAGAAAAAATATCAGTAAATCAAGAACCAAAAATAAATAATCTAGTGTGGAGCAAAAACTCAAGTTTTAAAATAAATAATAAAACGGTTATTTTTACAGCTGTAGAGTTTGATATTTTTAATTATTTATATACCAATCACTATAAAATGATCACTTCGGAAGAAATACTTCATAAAGTAATGGAGTATCCAAAAGGAGCAGGTAATCCAGAAGCAATAAGGACTCACATAAAAAATATTAGACTTAAAATAGAGGAAAATCGTGAAAAACCCGAGATAATAACTTATATATCTAGAAAGGGATATTTTTTAGATAAAACTAAAGTAAGGTTAATTTATTAAAGCTATTCTATCAAGCTTTAATTATATTTTATAACAATATATTAGCTCAACTCAATACATTATTTAGATAATTACATCATATTAGGTCAATAAATGAAAATAAAAATACTTATTATAGAAGAAAAACTCAACATATCTACTATGTTAAAACTAATTTTATTCAATGAAAAATAGGACAAAAAGAAATGAAGATAAATTAAAACAATCTAATCATATAATAAATAGTAAAATACAAGAGCTTGAGTCAAAACTTAGTAACTTAACTAAAATAATAGATTATTCTCTTGACATTATATGTACGGTTGATCAAGAAGGAAGATTTATAACAATCAATAACGCCTGTCAAAAAATTTTAGGTTATAAACCAGAAGAGTTAATAGGTGAATCTTTGCTTAAATTTATTCATCCTGATGATAGGACAAAAACATCACAAGAGAGAATGAAT
>JACMQJ010000316.1 GCA_014377055.1 Candidatus Sericytochromatia bacterium | reverse complement strand
TTTTTTGTCTGGTTGCATTTTTACTGCTATTGTTCCAAAAATTGATTTTAATATATCAATAAAACTATCCAAATCATTTGCTTTTAATTTTCTTACCATTTCATTTATAGAAATATCATTTGATATTTGTTTTCCTGCAAAATCATCTAATATAAAATTTAAGAGTGAATCTTTTACTTCTTTATTTGGATAGCTAAGCAAGTATTCTTTTTCAAAACTATCATTTCTTATTATCTCTTTTATGGTCAAGTAACCTGTCTGAAATAATAATGCCATAACATTCATATTATCTACTTCATAAGACGAAAAATCTTCTTCACTTAAAACAGATTTTTCCAGTTTTTTTACATCTAAATTATATTCTTTGATCATCTTAATTAGAAATGTTGGTGTTCCTGTTTCAAACCAATAATTCTTAAATTCCTCTGCACTAAAAACTGAAAGTAATGAGTAAGGGTTATAAACAAAGTTTTTACCATCCCAAGAATATCCGTTATACCATTTTCTTAATATTAATTTTAATTTATCCTCACTTATATTTTCTTTTTGTGCTAAAAGTGTTATTCTTTCACCAAAGTAACTATATAATTGCTCTTCATCAATTCCCACTATCTTGGAAAATTTTTCACGTAATGATATATCTGTTAAATTATTTAAAGCTGAAAAAACTGATACTTTTGAAAATTTAGAAACACCAGTTAAAAAGGCAAAATGTATATATTCATCAGCTTCTTTTAATGTTATATAAAAATCTTTTAATATTCCCCTCATTTCTTTTGCTTTTTCGATATCCTCTATATACTCAATTATAGGTTTATCATATTCATCAATTAATATTACAACTTTTTCTTTTTCAGATAGTTTCTTTATTAATTCTTTAAAAGCTTTCTTGAAGTCTTTATTTTCTAATACTATTTTATAATCATTAGCTAAATCTTGTATTTTACTATCTAATGATTCTATAAATGCTTTTGTACCCTGTGAATAAACCATTCCATTAAAATCAATTCTTAAGATTGGATATTTTACCCAATCAATTTTATCGTAGATCCATAAATCCTTGAATAACTCTTTATTACCCGAAAATATTTCTTTTAAAGTACTAATTAGTAATGATTTCCCAAATCTTCTTGGGCGAGAAAGAAAAAAATACTTATTTCTTGTTTCCAGTAACTTATATATTTCTTCTGTTTTGTCAACATAGAGCTTATTTTTTTCTATTATATCTTTAAAAGTTTGCTCACCTAAAGGTAAACTTTTCAGCTTTTTTTCTTCCATTTTAATCTTATTTAATCTCTATTTTATAGAACTAATTATACAATGGTTCTATTTTATTCTCATCTCAATTATCAACTTTTCAAGTATTTTGTTTTTGATGAGAAAATAGTTAAACAAAAACTATAAAAAAGTAATATTTTATTTGTAAAAGATATATGATATTACTATACGCATTTTTTTATCTTTCTACTTTTGTGAGAGAAAATAATTTTATCAGAGAATAATTAATGGATGAGATAGCGACTAAGTTTAGCCGAATTAGAGCATTGACAGAAGAAATATGTAAGCCTTTAATTCATGAAGATTATGTAATACAATCTATACCAGAGGTAAGCCCTGTCAAGTGGCATATTGCTCATATTACTTGGTTTTTTGAAAATTTTATTTTAATTCCTCATTATAAAAATTATAAAATATTTGACATTAATTATAATTTTATCTTTAACTCTTACTATAACTCCGTTGGTAAGATGCTTGATAAAAATAAAAGAAGTATTTTATCGAGACCTTCAGTTGAAGAAATTTATAAATATAGAAAATATGTTAATGACTTGATTCTTGAGCTAATTAAAAATGCAGATCAGCAAACAAAGTCTATAGTATTACCTCTACTTGAAATAGGTTTAAATCATGAGCAACAGCATCAAGAATTATTATTGATGGATATAAAAAATAATTTTTATCATAATCCACTAAAGCCTGTATATATTGATAATGAATTAGAAATAAGCTTATGTGAAAAACTAAGTTGGGTTGATATACCTGAACAAGTTATAAGAATTGGTCATCAAAACTTAGATTTTTCGTTTGATAATGAATTACCTGTACATAAATCATATATTAATGGTTGCACAATTGCCTCAAGACCTGTTTTGAATGGTGAGTTTGTTGATTTTATTAATTCAGGTGGTTATGATGATCCTAGATATTGGCTCTCTGACGGTTGGTCATGCAAAAATAATGAATCTTGGAAAGCTCCTCTTTATTGGGAAAAAGATCAAAATAATTGGAGTATTTTTACCCTTAATGGTTTAAAAAAACTTGATGAGTATCAGCCAGTTTGTCATATCAGCTATTATGAGGCAGACGCTTTTGCAACATGGTCAGGCAAAAGATTACCATCCGAATTTGAATGGGAAGCTGTAGCCAAAGATTTAAAAATAGAAGGAAATTTTTTGGATAATAAAAAATATCAGCCTCATGTAGATACCTTTGATAAAAGTGCTATACAACAGATGTATGGTGACGTTTGGGAATGGACAAGCAGTGCATATTTAGCCTATCCAGGATTTAAAGCATTGTATGAGGGGTTGGGAGAGTATAATGGTAAGTTTATGATTAATCAAATGGTTTTGAGAGGTGGATGTTGTGTCACACCAAAAGAACATATTAGATTAACATATAGAAACTTTTTTTATCCTCAAAATAGGTGGCAATTTAGTGGAATGAGGTTAGTCAATGACGATTAGTACCAAAAAAAATGTACAAAAACTAAATAATTTAGAATTTTATGATTTTAAGCCTAAGTTAGTAGACTTCAAAGAAGAAGTTATTAGCGGGTTGAGCAAAAAAGAAAAAACCCTAGCCCCAAAATTATTTTATGACAAAAAAGGTTCGGAACTTTTTGAGCAAATTGTTGAGCTTGAGGAATACTATATACCCTTAATAGAAAAAAAATTACTAATGGATAATATTATTTCTATTAATGAGTTTATGGGCGAAAATGTATCAATAATAGAGCCTGGTAGTGGTAGCTGTGAAAAAGTAAGAAGAATATTATCTGCTCACAAAAGTATCAAAAATTATATACCAATTGAGATTTCAGGCGACTTTTTATTTCATGCTGCCGAAAAAGTAGCAAAAGAGTTTCCTAATATTAATATTATTCCTATCTGTGCCGATTATCTGAATAATTTTTCATTACCTGAATCATTAAAAAAAGAAAGTAAAAATAAGGTAATATTTTTTCCTGGATCTTCAATAGGTAATTATGATTCAAATGATGTTATTAAAGTTTTAAAAAAGTTTATTGAATTAACAGATAATCAAGGTGGTCTTTTAATTGGTGTTGATCTAAAAAAAGATAAAGATGTTTTGGAAAAAGCCTATAACGACTCTAAAGGAATTACGGCTCAATTTAACTTAAACTTATTACACAGAATAAAAAATGAGCTTAATGTAGATCTTGATGTTAATAATTTTGAGCATCAGTCAATCTATAATCAAGAAGTTGGAAGAATTGAAATGTATATAGTTTCCAAAAAACAACAAAGCTTTATGATTGATAATCTAAAAATTAGTTTTGAAAAAGACGAAAAAATTCATACAGAAAATTCATACAAATATACTGTTAATGAGTTTAGAGATATAGCACTTTCATTAGGTTATAAAAAACATTTTTATTGGACAGATGAAAAAGAATATTTTTCAATTAATTATTTTCAGCTGTAGATATCACTTCAAGTAATTTCTTATAAGAAAACTCAAGTGATGAAAATATTTATTCTTATAGCATATCAAATTAGACTCTTCGTTCCTCAGAGTGACAAATTGCGTAAATGTCATTCTGAATGAAGCGTAGTGGAATCAAGAATCTCAAAATTAACGCTAAATAAATTAAAGTTTTTAGAAAACTAGTCTATCGTTTGATTATTGTCGATTAAAAATTTTGCCAGCAATTGTACTTATATTTGTTAAATTGCTTAATTGTTCTGGTACTACTAAAGTTGTACCTTTCCCATCAGCAAGTTTTGGGAGCATCTCAAGATACTTAAGTACTAAAAGCATCTCTTTAGAATCAGCTGTACCAAAAGTTGACATAATATACTGCATTGCCTCTTTATCAGCTTGAGCTTTTAAAATTGTAGCTTCAGCTTGACCCTTTGCTTCCAGAACCAATGCTTCTTGTTTACCTTGTGAATAAAGAATTGCTGCTTGCTTTTGACCTTCTGAAGATAAGATAGCAGCTTGCTTTTGTCCCTCAGCAGAGAGTATAGCGGCTCTTTTTGTTCTTTCTGCGACCATTTGTTTACTCATTGCCTCAGCTATTTCTTGTAATGGAGTAATTTCTTTTACTTCTACCCGAGTAATTTTAATTCCCCAATGATTGGTTACTTCATCCAAAGTTATTTGTAATTTATTATTGACATGATTTCTTGAGGTTAATGTTTCATCCAACTCAAGCTCTCCAACTAGATTACGCAATGTTGTTATAATAAATTGGCTAATAGCATCTTCATAAGAAACAACTGAGTAATAAGCTTTATGGGGATCCATAATTCTAAAGTAGGTTACAGCATTGATATTAACAGTAGCATTATCTTTTGTGATCATTGGTTGTGGCTCAAACGTGTGTACTTGCTCACGTAGATTTGCTCTAAAGGCGACTTTATCAGCATAAGGTATTAAGATATTAAGACCACTTTTTAAGGTCTTATTAAACCTTCCAAATCTCTCTACAACATACTCTTCTGATTGCCTAACTATAATGATTAACTTCATCAGAGTAATAATGACGAAGACAAGAATAAATAAGGGAATGACAATGTTCATATCTTTATTTCCTTTGCAACAAAAATAATATATTGTTTATCTATTATATGCTTTTTTACATAAAATATTAAGCTTTTACTTTAATATTTTATAGAAGAGTCCATCTTAAAATGAGAGCCAGTATTAGAGTTTCATAGGATACTACTGCTTTATTTTTACGACTTTACTAAAGTCAGACTCAGTAGCATAAACATTACCCGATGAGTCAACAGTTATCCCAGAAAAAAGAACATAAGCACTAAAGGAACTATTCAAATTAGTAACTACTCCAGAAGGGCTTATCTTTCTTATTATGTCATGTATGGATGCATCATTAACACTATTAAAAAATTCATTAATATAGGATTCAGCTATATAAACATTACTTTTTGAATCAACTGCTATTGCAGAAACGCCAAGGTATCGTCCATTTTCATCTTTAGTTGAATTAGCAAAAGTAGTAATAACTCCAGCAGGGCTTATCTTTCTGATTTTATTAGTGCTAGATTCAGCTATATAAATATTACCAGCTGGATCAGTTGCTATTCCTGAAATGGCAGTAATTCCATCAATAGACTCAATAAATGTGGTAACAACACCAGCAGGGCTTATTTTTCTTATTCTACTAGTATTTGATTCTGTAACATAAATATTATCATTAGAATCAGTTGCTAAACCGTTTGGATAATAAAATTTAGCATCTGTACCAGTAGCATTGACATATCCTTCAGCGTTTAAAATAGACCCCGCAAAAGTGGTAACAACACCAGCAGGGCTTACTTTTCTTATGTCATTATCATTAGTACCAGTGACATAAACATTAGCTTTAGAATCTACAGCTATCTTTTGAGGTACTCTGAATCTTGCATTAGTTCCTGTAGCATCTATATATCCATAACTTCTATCAGAAGAGCCAGCAAGAAGTGTAATAACACCAGAAGGACTTACTTTTCCTATCTTACCGAGCTCTGCAACATAAATATTACCTACAGAGTCGGTTGCTATTCCTTTGGGATTAAAAAAAGTACCAAGACTAATAACTTCACTACTTGTATTATTAGGAGTAGGACTAGAAATAGGAATATTAGAAGGTATGACACTGTTATCAGCAATCATGTAAATATACATATTAGTTGAGGAAATCCCTAACCCAAAATTGTTTCTTCCTTGAATTGAATAAGTATAACCTATTCCTCCTGGTAAACCTGTTATTAACTGACTTGTGGTAAATTGTGAATCAATAGATACAGTTTTTATTACAGCATCACCTTTTTTAATTGTTAATAAATATCCTAATGTTGCACTATCTGATTTAATCCAATTGGCTGTAAATCCTTTTGAGCTGATTTCAGATGGTGATAATGGTGTCACAAAAGTTGGAAGTGTTGCTATATTATTTGAATTTGATGGATTACTATTTGTAATAAATGAATCAAAAGAAGCATCTAACGATCTCTGTCTAATAACAGCAGCTAAACCTATTAAAGTATTATAAAAAGAAGGGTTAGAAGCAAATATTGAGTTAAAAGATATAAATGAATTACCTCTATACTGTGCATATTCCAATTGTTGTATGATCCTAACAGCATTAGCTAATCCATTATCATCACCAATCAGCTTCGTAAGATTACTTTGATAATATGTAGATATTAAAGCTAAGTTTGTATAAGCCGAATATTCTTTATCAAAGCGAGATATATCATCACTACTTAATTTTATAGCTGTATAAGTCGAAAAATCTCCTGCACTTGGACTTGATGATGTATTAACATTTGGTATGTTGTTGGTTAGTGTGGGATTTGAGCAACTAGCCACTAATAATGTTATTAGTAATAAATTACTTAATTTTGTTAACTTCATTTACATCTCCTTAAAAATTTATATTTAATATGATTATATCACTTGATTCATAATTGGATATTTTGTTCTATCCTTTAATTTAAAAAAACCTAAAGAAAACTATGACCAATACAATTAATTTTTTTATCTTAATCTAAAATATATTTAAAAGCATTAGCCCAAAATGTTATAATTAGATACTTTGATAAGAGTTTTAAGTATGTGGAGTAAATTTAGTGAGTAATAGTTCATTCAGGACACTATATCCTAAAAAATATGATGTTATTGTTATAGGTGCAGGACATGCAGGTTGTGAGGCTGCTTTAGCAAGTGCTAGACTTGGATGCTCTACTTTAGTTGTAACTATAAATCTTGATACAATTGCTTGGATGCCTTGTAATCCTTCAATTGGAGGCCCAGCCAAAGGTAATTTAGTTAGAGAAGTTGACGCTCTAGGTGGAGAAATGGGCAAAATAACTGATAGAACTTATTTACAAATCCGTATGCTTAACTCATCAAGAGGACCAGCTGTTCAATCTCTTAGAGCTCAATGTGATAAAAAGTTTTACAGTATGTATATGAGGCAAGTACTTGAATCACAACCAAATCTTGATATAAAACAAATGATGGTTGATGAATTACTAGTAGAAGATGGTCGTGTTGCTGGTATTGTCAGTAATCTTGGTATGGAATATAGATGTAACTCAATAGTTATTGCAACAGGTACATTCCTAAAAGGTAAATGTCATGTAGGTCTTAGCTCGTTTTCAGCAGGTAGGTCAGGTGAAGCATCAGCCGAAAAATTATCTGATAGCCTACTAAAACATGGCTTTAATCTTGGTAGATTAAAAACAGGAACTCCAGCCAGAGTTGATAAAAATACTATAGATTTTACTAAAATGGAAATTCAAAATGGTGACGAACCCCTAAAATTCTTTTCTTATGATTCACCTGGTCAGATCAAAGAACAAACACCATGTTGGCTAACTAGCACCAATACAGATACACATAAGGTTATTATGCAAAACCTTGATCGTTCGCCTCTCTATAGTGGTGTGATAAAAGGTGTTGGTCCTCGATATTGCCCATCTATTGAAGATAAAGTTGTTAGATTTCCTGATCGTGATAAGCATCCAATATTTATTGAGCCTGAAAGTATTTTTACTAATGAAATGTATGTACAAGGGATGTCTTCAAGTTTACCCGAAGATGTACAACTATTAATGCTTAGGACTATTCCTGGTATGGCAAATGTTGAGATGTTACGACCTGCTTATGCAGTTGAATATGACTATATACCTGCTTCACAGCTATACCCTTGGTTAGAAACAAAATATGTCAAAGGATTATTCACTTCTGGTCAAATTAATGGCACAAGTGGATATGAAGAAGCTGCAGCTCAAGGTATTATTGCTGGTATCAATGCAGCTAGATTTATTAAAGAAGAAGAATATATCTCAATGGATAGATCAAAATCCTATATCGGTACTTTGATTGATGATTTGGTAACCAAAGATATAAGTGAGCCTTATAGAATGCTAACTTCAAGATCAGAATATAGATTACTTTTAAGACAAGATAATGCCGATTTAAGATTAACACCTTTGGGCAGAAGCCTTGGACTAATAAGTGATAGTACCTATAGTAAATTTAATGAAAAGTCACGCCAAATCGAGTTTGAATTAGAAAGATTAGCAGCCATTAGAATCAACCCAAATGAAGAAACTAAGAAAAGAGTAAGAGAAATAACCAATGGTGAAGAACTACAACAAACAGCATCCTTATTAGAGTTACTTAGAAGACCAAATGTCACCTATCAGATGATTAATGAGCTATCTCCAAGCCCTGAAAAAATTAGCCCTCAAGCAGCTGAACAAGTAGAAATACATATCAAATATGAAGGATATATTGATAGACAAAATCAATTGATTGATAAGTATAAAAAAATGGAAAATATGCCTATACCAGTAGATATTAACTATTTTGGTATTAAAGCATTATCAAGAGAAAGTCAGGATAGATTATCTAAGATTAAACCTCAGTCTATTGGACAAGCTTCAAGGGTTGGTGGAGTAACACCTGCTGACGTTTCAGTTTTGATTATTTATTTGGATGCTATCAGAAGAGCAAAAAGAGAAGCTATTTAAGATTAGAAGCCCCTAAAATTAATTTTAGGGTAGTCTTATATAAAAAATAACCATAACTTAACCTTTTGATACAGCACCTTTAAACAAGTTTTTTGATATATAATCTATATATAGACTAAGCAATAATAATTATAATTTTTTGAAAGAACAAGATAATAATGTTTGGTAACGTAAATCTTCCTAATCTCTTTCCAGCTATCAAAAGCAATTTTGAGAGATTTACCAATGACGTTTCCAATATACTTTCAAATACTGTGAGTGGTGTCTCTAACACTGTTAGCAATTTAGTTCATCCTGATAGAATGTCTATTAGTAATGATTTACCACGTGGTCAACAACAACAAAATGTTTTTTCTAATAATACAAATAATACATCTATAACTCAAGGTGCTCCTCTTAACAAAAGTATTATTGGTCGTAATGAATTTATTGCTGCAGAAGGTCTAAAAAGAGTAACCCCACAACAACTAAAAGATGCTGGTCAAAGAAGTAAACAAGAATTTTTTAAAATGCTCTTACCTGCTGCTCTTGAAGCTGAAAGAAAATATGGAGTTCCTGCATCTGTTACTTTAGCTCAAGCTGCGCTTGAATCAGGATGGGGTAAAGCAGCAATTGGTGGATATAATATTTTTGGTATCAAAGGCTCTGGATCTGCTGGCACAGTTAATGTTACAACTAGAGAATTTGTTAATGGTAGATATATCACTATCAAGGACAATTTTGCTAAATATGGTGATTTTTATGAAGCTGTCATGAAGCATGGTAAGGTATTTCAAGGAGATTATGCTGGTTACAAAAAAGGCTTAAATGCTTATGCCAAAACCAAAAATGATAATGCTTTTATTGATGCTGTAGGACATACTTATGCAACTGATCCAAACTATGCTAAATCAATAAAAAGTATCATGAAAGACTATGATCTTGTTAATATGTCCAAAAATTTCTATATAAAATAATAAATCTATTTAAATTGAATAAAAATTGCTTGATCATTTTTATTAAGTATCCAGAAGTTGGTAAAGTCAAATCACGTCTAGCAAAAGATATAGGCTTTGAACGAGCTACACAACTCTATAAATTATTTGTTCATGATTTACTAGTAACTATAAAAAAAACTGAATTGGATCTTTTGATTGCTATATATCCACCTGAACAAAAAGAAAAGTTCATCGAATGGCTAGGCTCAGAATATAGATATATTGAGCAATGTGGTAGTAATCTTGGTGAAAAGATGAAAAATGCGTTTGATGAATCATTTGTCAAAGGTTACGATAATACAATTATTATTGGTAGTGATAGCCCTGACCTAGAATCTTACATTTTTGATCAAGCTTTGTTCGCACTCAAAGAAGTTGGTTCTGTAATTGGTGAAGCTATGGATGGTGGTTATTATTTAATTGGCTTTAATAAAGGACACTTTTTACCACAAATATTTTTAAATATAGAATGGAGTACATCACAGGTTTTTGAAAATACATGCAAAATATTCAATCAATACAATCATCCATACAAGCAGTTAAAAAAGTGGTCTGATATTGATACATTAGAAGATTTAAATAATTTATTCGATAAATACAAAGAAGATATATCTTCAAGTTCAACAATTAATTTTTTAAAAACATTCTTATGCTAGTTTCAATAATTATTCCTGTTTATAAAGAAGTTCAAACTATCAATACAACTATAGAAAATATTTATAAATCCAATAAAAATAATAACTTTGAGATAATTGTTGTTGATGCTGAGCAGGATGGTCGAACGATTAATATTATAAATAATATCAATGTAAAAAAAATAATATCCGAAAAAGGTAGAAGTAAACAGATGAATTGTGGAAGCAGTCTAGCAAAGGGAGAAATATTACTTTTTTTACATGCTGATACCATTTTACCTGATCAATCAATAGATAAAATAATAAGAGTTATGAAAAATAATCAGTATATCGCAGGAGCTTTTAATCTTGGAATAAACTCAAATAAATTTATATTTAGGATTATTGAGGGTTTATCGTCCTTAAGATCAAAAATAACAAGGATACCTTACGGAGATCAGGCTATTTTTATTAATAAAGATTATTTTATAAAAATAGGTAAATTTAGTCAAATACCACTTATGGAAGAAGTTGAGCTAATGCTAAAAATCAAAAAAAATCAAAAAAAGATTTTTATTATTAATGAAAAAGTAAAAACATCGGCTAGGCGTTGGCAAAAAGAAGGCATAATTTATTGTACATTTAGAAATTGGATATTAATCAACTTATATTTTTTAGGAATTAAGCCACATAAACTGGTAAAATTTTATAAATAGAAAATTATTTAATTAAAAATAGAAAATAAAATATGGCTGGATATTTGATTGTTATTGTTGGTGGAGCAAGTTTTGACTCTACAATCAAAGATTTTTTTGGTAATCATGATTTATGTATTGATCATTATAATGCTAGAAAAAGCTCAGATTTAAAAAAACAAACAGTTCCAAAGAACACGATAGGAGTTATTATAACAGTTGATCGTTCACACATGGTTTTTGGTAATAGTAACGAGTTAACGAGATATTTGTACAGCAATAAGATACCTTTTGTTTTTTCTAGTGGTAATAATGCAACATTTAATGCAGCCAAAATACTTTTACAAAAAATAAAAACTCAGTTTCCAAATTTAATTAAAGAAAAGGAAACAATATCTGATTATGGTCAAAAATTGGATTATCACAAGCAAGAATGGTCTAAACATAACAATATTTTTATGAGTACTCTTGACGGATGGTTCAAGATTTTAGATAACTGGGAAAATTCTATTAGACAATGGAATAATATTCTTGAAGATTGGAAATTGTATATTTTAGAATGGAAAGACATTCAAACCTTAGAAAAATATAAAGAAATCAAGAAAAAAATAAATAAACAATCATTTCATTTAGTAGAAATAAAAGATTATTTGCATAGTCATGGCATCAATGTAGAAAAAAATATTAATACATTAAAAAACTGGAAAAGTAGCATTGAAGAATCATCAAATGACATTCTTGATCAACAAAGTAAATTGCAAAAATCAATTATCAAAATAGATAGTCTTGAAAACAAAATTGTACGAATTGAGTTTAAGGAATGGAGGACAGATTTTGAAAAATGGAAAGAAAATGTTGAGCTATGGGAAAAAGAATACAAAGATTGGGAATATGTCTATCCTGAAACTTTCAAAAGTATAGAACCATGGCAAACAGCTATTGAAAATTGGCAAAAATCTTATAAGAAAGTCTTATAAACTAAATCCTATATAACAAACTAATAAATATTTATTAAAGTTTAATTCTTAATTGCTCAAAAATATTGTACGCTTATATAGTGTAAATATGAAGTATAAATGTTTTATTTCATAATAATGAGTTTAAGAAATTAAAATTTTCGGGAGTTAAAGATAAATGGGATTTAAAGATTTATGGTCAAATCTAAATAAAGGCGATCAAGATCACATTGAAAAAAATGTCCTCATATCTACTATTGATGAAGTTTATAACTGGGCAAAAAGAAATTCTATTTGGCCTTTGAGTTTTGCGACTGCATGTTGTGGTATTGAAATGATCTCAGCAAGTACACCAAGATATGATATTGCCAGATTTGGTTCTGAAGTATTCAGAGCAACACCAAGACAAGCTGATTTAATGATTTTAGCTGGAACTGTTACCAAAAAAATGGCTCCGATTGTTGCTTTACTATATGAGCAAATGCCTGAACCTAAATATGTAATATCTATGGGTAACTGTACTATTACAGGTGGAATATTTAGAGGATCACCTACAGTAGTTGATTATATGGATCAAGTAGTCCCTGTTGATGTATATTTACCTGGTTGTCCTCCAACCCCTGAAGCTTTATTTCATTCCATACTTAAACTAAGAGAAAAAATTTCAAAAGAAACTATCCTTACAAGAGGCGATAGAGTCGGAAGTCATCAATTTAAACGTAATAAAGAGCTTTCAGAAATAGAAATAAGATTATAAATTATAACTAGTCTAAAAATGGATTTAAGAGCTAATTCTTAAATCCATTTTTTTATACTTTATGTTTGCGATAATACTTATTTTTTTTATAGATAAAATTAAAAATCTATTCCATTAAAAGAATATATTTTAAGTCATCAGTCTACTTTGACTAATAGATTATAACTTTTATAAGGAACTTAGCATTTTTGTTCTTTACTTGAAAAATATAAAAACATCTTATACGTTTATATTTTCAAAATCGCATATCTTCTTTAATGCTTCTTCCATTATTACTCTTGCCTGACTGGTTTTTTCATATAATAATTTATGAATTTCAGCATCCTTATCGTTTTTATTTTCACATTTCTTAGAATAATCTTCAAAAGCATATAGGCTACTAACAAGTGCGGCAACTTGATTTGGACATTCACAATCAACTTTAGAAATTATCTCCTGTAATTTACCTAGTTGATATTCAGTGAATGATTTTTCTTTATATATGAAGCTATTTTCTTGTATCGTCATTTATTTTCTCCTGATAAGATTAAATTTTTTCTAGTGCTGAAACCATAATATTTTTTGCTTTTATTGTGTCTTCAATTAAATCACCATAAATACTTTTTGTTTTATCCGATTTCTTAGATAAATAAATATTAGATTCAAGAGAATTTAATTTTGTAATTATATATTTTATATCTGACTTGTGTTCACTTAAACTGTTTTGATAACTTGGACTTGATTCAGATATTTTATAATTGCTTTTAGTATATAGTAATGCTTCCTCATCTTTTTTTCTTGCCTCAGAAATGTCCTTAAGTATAACTCCAAGCATGTGAACTTTTAAAGATTTAAGGCTGATAGGCTTTTTTATTACCTTTGAGAATTTAGTTTCTAATTTATCAATTAGCTCTTTTTTAGCAAACTGGTAAAGAATAATACAAAGCTCAGATTTAGATAATCTAATTACTTCTTCCATTTTTGCAACTGGATCTGGATAATTTTCTAGATATTTTAGGTCAACTACAACTACTTTGGGATTTAGTGAAACTACTTTAGATAAAAAAAATTCTAAATTATTTTTATTATAAACTAAATCTAAGTTTTGAGCTTCTTCTATATTTGTCTCTAGTTGTGCATTAATAGTATCGTCTACTACTGCTATTTTTATCATCTCGTTCTCCTACTCAAAATTAAAGTACACTATATTAAACATAAAAACAATATCTTAATTCTAAAACCAAACTGTTAGGAATGAATAATTATTAAGATAATTTTAATAATATCTAATATTTGGATAAAAACTTATATATTCCTATAAATTATATAAAGAATAGAGCTGTTAACATTACAGTACGAAAGTATTTAAACAATATTATATCTATTGTCATACTTACTTTTTTTGCCTACTATCTTTTCTAATACTTCTATTAGTAGATCATTTTTATTGTTTTTTTTCCTAAAATAAAAATGATTACTTAAAGATATTTTATTAGGCTATGTAAACATTAAACGATCGTTTTTTATTAAACTTTTGCTCTTTTCCAAGAATATCTGAAGGCATTTTTTCAAAATACCGAAAAATATAAATAAAAACTTCAGACATTATTAACTTTAAAATTTCATATTAAAAAAGGTAAGCCAATTAATTTTTAGTATAAGTAAGTTAAAAAGTAATTAGTGTGATTCAGGATACACTAGATATAACCTTATTTATAACCTTTATATAACTATGGTTATATTCAAACAACTCCATAAAAAAGATATGATTAAATCATGTTCAGTTAACATTATTTTAACAAAAAGAAAAAATATTTTTAACTTATCAAGCAATTTTATTTAATTATTTTAAAAGGAGAATTATTATGAAAGTATTATCAAATCTAAGAGTGACATTAGTTTTATTATCGACTTCATTTGTTGTTAGCGCTTGTGGTATGCAAACACTTAATACAAGTCAGCCAAGTGAAAAGGCAACAGGGTTTAATATTCTCTCTGAAAAGCATGAAGATCATCCTCAAGTAATCAGAATTATCTCTAGTACTAAACCAACCTCTGATAGAAAAGAAAGTCCTAGACCTGTAATTTCTCCTGCTCCTTCTAATAGTCCTGAACCAAGACATGAAACACCATCACCTAAACCAACTGTAACACCAACTAACAAACCAACTTCTGATAGAAAAGAAAGTCCTAGACCTGTAATTTCTCCTATTCCTTCTAATAATCCTGAACCAAGACATGAAACACCATCACCTAAACCAACTGTAACACCAACTAACAAACCAACTTCTGATAGAAAAGAAAGTCCTAGACCTGTAATTTCTCCTGCTCCTTCTAATGCTCCTGAACCAAGACATGAAACATCATCACCTAAACCACCTGTAACACCAACTTCTGATAGAATTAACACTTCTGGAAGAGTATAAATATTTCCTCTAGTAATATTTTGTTGTTAATGATTAAATCCCCACTTAAGAGTTAACAACAAAAAAGCTAAAAAGGTTATTTGTAATTACAAATAACCTTTTTAGCTTTTTAAAAATAAATTTTAGTATGTGTTTTGTCCAAATCTACCAGGCATAAACTTTTCTACTCGACGATTTTTTGAATCTGCTACATAGACAAACCCTTGATTATCGACAGTTATTCCCCATGGTGCATTAAAACTTCCATTTTCAGCTCCAAATTGTCCAAACTCTGATAAAAAATTACCTTGAGCATTAAATCTTTGAACTCTGTTATTACCTGTATCCACTACATAAATATCACCATTTCGACTATCAACAGCCAATGATGTTGGATTATTAAAGTAACCTGACTCTAAACCACCAATAATACCAAATTGTAAAGATAATTTATTTCCATTTTTATCATATTTTTTTATTACTTCTCCAGCTTTTGCTGCTGAGTCAATAACATAAATATTATCTGCATTATCAGTTGTAACACCTCTAACTCCGTCGGAGGAAGAACTGCCCATAATATTATCTATTTTTATATTTAAATTTGAATCCATCAAAACAACTCTTGAATTACCTGGATCAGATACAACAACATCACCAGTTGTCATAACAGCAACATCAATAACACCACTAAATTGTTTTTTTATTTGTGAAACATATTGACCAGTAGGACCATATTTTTTTACTGTATTATTACCTGTATCAGCAACATAAACATTTCCACCCTCGTCCACACCTATTCCCGTTGATTTTTTTAGTAATCTAAAAAGATCGATTGATTTTAGGTCAGTGGATACAAATCTACTACCAAATGACCCAATAACACCGCCATCTGAATTTATTTTTTTGACTTCGGCTCTATCATAATTGAAAAAACCGCCAATGCCAACTACATCAACAACAAATAACTCACTATTATTCTTATTCATTGTAATACCTCTTGGATATACAAATCCGTCAAAAGCTTTCATAAATCCATTGGCAACTGATGCTTTATCTGGAATCATGCTAATTTGTGGTGCTGTAGTTGTATTACCAGCAGCAACGTCAACAATTATGTTTGAGTTACCGACTAGACTTGTATATTCTTTTTTAGTAACTAAAATTACTTGCTTTCCTTGCGGAACATTTGGCAATGTAAAATTTCCTGAAGCGTCAGTAGTTGTAGTTATTGCTGGTCTGATACCACTAACTTCTATTCTAGCTCCTGAAACACCCATTCTTGTAAAAGAATCCATAACTCTACCTGCTACTGAGCCTGTAGGCAAATTATTTTGGAGAGAAGAGACTTGGCTTGGATCACTATAATTCCCACCATAGCTTGAGTTAGAATCATAAGAGTTTCCATAAGAACTTCCTGTAGAATTACTGTAGTTTGTATTTGTTCCACTGTTAGTAGTATTATTCCTATATGGGTTTGTTTGAGCTATTGTTGATTTGCTGCAAGCTGATGTTGCAATTAATAAACCTGTAAGAATCAAGCTTGATGATACTCTAGCTGTTTTTCCTTTTAGATTAAACATAATTTCCAAAACCTCTCCTAAAATTCTCTTATCTCTTGATCTAATTATAGTTAATTCCACAAAAAACGTGCTTAACTTAGGTTTAAGTTTAATACAAGAGAAGGTAAAGTTTTTATTATTTTAATAAATATTCAGCAAATACAATATTACCAATACATTTTAAACCCATATTTTTTAAAATTATAATTATATTTTATTGTTTTGATGAAGATATTTCCAGAGTATTCTACCATCTTTATCAACTTCTATTATATTTTTGTAATTACTTTGAACAATAATAGTATTACCATCATCCAAGCGTTTAGTTTTAATTGGACTCATCAACTTTTGAACACCTTGACCTTCATATAACCAAACTATTTCTTTACTTGGATTTACTTCAATAACTCTATTATTTCGAGTATCGCAAATCAAAGTGTTACCATTATCTAATCTTTTGGCATATTCTGGATAAGATAATAGTCCTTTTTCATTACCAGATTTTTTGACTTGACCATAAGACCAAACAATTTCTTTATCTGGAGAAATTTCATAAACAATATGAAAACTCCAATCAGTAATAAGAGTATTACCACTTTTTAATCTTAAGGCATGGTATGGAGTTTTTAATTTTTCTAAGTCTTTATACTCCCAAATAACTGATGAATTTGTTCGATCAATTTCAATAACTCTACCACTTATTTGATCAGATACAATCAAGCTTTTATTTGATAATTCAACACTTTTTGGAGAAATAAGATTTTCATTTTGATATGTCCAAATAATAGTCTTCGTTTTAAGATCGACTTGAATAATTTTTTTGCTTTCACTATCAGCTAAATAAATAGAATATGGGCTATTATAATAAAATCCTTGTGGTTTTATTAAATTATCATTTTTAAATGACCATTTATTAATTCCTTGTCTATCAATCATATATACACTAGCATTAGCCTTATCAAGTAGAACAAAATCTCTTTGGGATAAATTGGCTCCTGCTGTAACTACTACAGGCGAACGATTACTTACTTTGTGAATTGTTTCAGTTTTTTTTGTTTCAAGATCGTTTTTTTCATTTTCATGGTTTTCTGTTTCTTTTTTTGTTACATAAGACTTACGAACACCATGAAATACTTTTATTTTTTTGATATTTTCACTCATATTATTGACATCATTCTCTTCAGAGGTATTATTTAGTTCATCGATTGATGCAGACCAAATAATATCTTTAGTGGCATAATCCACTTCTACAACTTTCTTTTCACTAACAACCATTATCCTACCTGTTTTTAAACGAAAAGCTCTGATTGGTTTATCTGAGGTGTCAATATTTTCTTCTTGATAATCCCAAACTATTTTTTTATCCTCTGTAACTTCAATGACTCTATGATTACCAGAATCAAGGATTAAAAAATTACCATTTTCAAATTTCCAGGCTGTAAGTGGTGTATTTAACTGATTTTCTTTATTTCCGTAAGATAAATCCCCTTCTTCATTATTTTTATTACCATATTGCCAAACTATTTTATCTCCATCAACTTCTATTACTCGATGATTACCCGAATCAGTAATAATATTTGTTGCTCCTTTTGTCCTTTGAAAAAAGGTAGGAGATCTAAGCATATTATCTTTTATACCTTCTATGCCTTTTACTCCATAGCTCCAAACTATTTCATGTTCTTGATTGACTTCAATAATACGATTATTTCCTTGGTCTACAATGACTGTATTTCCATTTTCTATACCAGCAACACTTACAGGTTTATTTAAACGATTATCATCATGATAACTATAATCTAACTCCCAAAATAGTCTTCCCTTTTGTGTCAACTTAAAAACTCTATTTGTGGCATAATCAACAACCAAAGTAATATTATTTTTTAATCTAACTGCATCTCTTGGCATTTCTAACTCTACTTGAATATCAGAATGCAAAACATCTTTTCTTAATTCATAAACTATTCTTCTAAAATGATCAATCTCAATAATTTTGTGATTAATTGTATCTGTAACTATCAAATGTCCTTGCGGTAAGTTTTCTAACGGATGATATGTTGATATTTTTGAGAGTCGACTTTTAACCATATCTTCTGGTTTATCAAGCTCAAAACCACATGAACGGCATGAATAACTTCCCAAAAGCTGTGCATTACAATTTGGGCAATTTGTCGCAATTGTTTTTAAACCTGTTTCAATTAATTCATCTCTTTCTTTTTCACGAATCCATTCTAAAGAATCATCTCTCATAAAAGCAACTTCAAAATTATAATCAGGCATTAAGTTACTTAATCTAATTATAGTTAGGTTACGCCATTCAAGCTCCTGTCTTGCTTTGGTAACAGCATCTTTAACACGAGAACGCATTAAATTATCTTTATCAAGAAATTGTTTTTCTAGTTCTTTGAATCTCAGAGAAGTTTCAGTTTGAACTTTTTCCCAGTTTTCTTTTTCAGCCAGAACTTTTAAAGTTTCGCCATAGTATGTCATAATCTGTTTATAGCACTTCTCATACAAAATATCATCAAGACCAGGAGTTATATTTATAAATCCTATTTTTTCTGGTTCAAGAGTTATTTTCCAGATTATTTCTTCTTCTTTGTCTTCTCCATCTTGGTTTATTGAAAAATTAGCTCTACCAGCCATAGTTTCTAAAATATTACCTTGCTTGTTAAAACCTAGACTTTCTTGAATTTGTAAATTGTTTTTTTCTTCTTCTATTTTATTTTTAATTAAGTCAACTTTATCTATTGTGGTTAATTTTTCTGAAACAATTAGGTCAATTATACTTTTATCTTGATCATATATAGGATTTAATTGAGCAAAGCCAATATTTAATATTTTTGTACCGTCTTTAATAGAAAATCGTTGTGTTGCTTTTTCTTTATCGGTTTCTATAACTGTAATAACGGGAGTGAATGGCTCTGGATCGGAAATATGAGTCATTAAATAAATATATTTTTGATCAATTGATATTTGGAGTAAATCACAAGGTGTATCACCAGTACTAAATAATTCGCCTTTTAGTGGAAAGTCTTTTTTAACTGAATA
>JACMQJ010000315.1 GCA_014377055.1 Candidatus Sericytochromatia bacterium | reverse complement strand
ACTAAAAATTATTTTTTTATCGTTTTTAAAATATCTATTATTCTCTGGCTCGCTTTTCCATCACCATAAGGATTGTGAGCCATACTCATCTTTTTGTATTCGTCTAAGTTATTAAGCAAAATATTAGCTTCTTTTATTAATAAGTCTTTATCTGTACCAACTAGCTTAACTGTTCCAGCGAGTACAGCCTCAGGTCTTTCGGTAGTATCTCTCATTACCAAAACAGGTTTTCCTAGTGACGGAGCTTCTTCTTGTACTCCGCCAGAATCGGTGATGATAACATAAGATTTATCCATCAAATAAACAAAAGGTTCATAATCTAATGGTTCAATTAGATGAATGTTAGAATTTTTACTAATAATACGCATAACAGGCTCTCTAACATTTGGGTTAAGATGAACAGGATAAATTATTTCGACATCACTATTTTTTTCAGCAATCTCTTTAATTGCATAGCAAATATTTTCAAATCCTTGTCCAAAATTTTCTCTTCGATGTCCTGTCAATAAAACTATTTTTTTATTATTCTTAGGATTTATTTTTAAACATAGATCGCTTATTTCTTTTACTTTTGGAGATAGATCATTATTAATTTGATCTAATTTTAACTTTTCCAAGGTAAGGAATAGAGCATCAATAACTGTATTGCCTGTAACATAAATACTATTTTTGTCGATGTTTTCATCTATTAGATTTTTTTGAGATATTTCGGTAGGGGCAAAGTGATAATCAGCAATACTTGTAGTTAATTTTCTATTTACTTCTTCAGGAAAAGGACTATATTTATTAAACGTTCTTAAACCTGCTTCAACATGTCCTACTTTTATTTTTAAATAAAAAGCTGCTAATGATGCTACAAAAACGGTAGTTGTATCTCCCTGAACCAAAATAATATCAGGCTTTTCTTTTTCTAAGACAGGTTGGAGATTTAACAAAACATTAGATGTAAGTTCAAAAAGACTTTGATTTGGTTTCATGATATTTAAATCATAATCAGGCTTTATTTCAAATAAATCTAAAACTTGATCCAACATTTGTCTATGTTGTGCAGTTACACAAATAATTGATTCAAATAAATCTTTATTTTCTTCTAGTTTTTTTATAACAGGTGCAAGTTTTACAGCTTCGGGTCTGGTTCCAAAAATAGTCATTATCTTTAACATTATTTTATTTCGGTTTCATCCTTTTCCAAACGAATAAAAATTATATCAATATAAGGTAAAGGTGTCTTTATTATATCAAGTATATTTAATTTTACCTTTACTACATTATTTACCATAGTATCTTGAGGTTGTTCGTGTAATTCTTCATAATTAGACGCAATACTAATTAACATATATGTTTCATATTTTGTCATAGGAGTTAAAGTTTCTCGGTTAATTAGTATAACTTTATCCCTTATCTTTTTAACAAATTCAATATCTTTTTCTATATCATGAGAGTAATTTTCATGCCTCATTTTGGAAAAACCAAGTTGTGATAAAGCCGCATCGACTGATAACAGCAATCCATCAACCTGTTGACGAGTAAGCTCAACTTTCATAATAATTTCTTTAATTAAACATAAATAATATATTAATACATGATATATCATTATTTGAAACTTTTTAGTTTTTCTAATAATTCTAATTAAAAATAATGTATGAAGGAATGTTTGAGTTAAAAAATACAACTTTTTTAACTCAAAAAACTTTAGGTATAATCTAAAATATTATTTGACATTGTCAATAACTTATAATAATTTGAGAGGATGAAACATCATGATTAAATTTGCACTATTAGCTAACTTGGTTGCTAAACCTGGTAAAGAGCAAGAGCTACAAACTTTTTTAACATCAGCAGCTGCAACTGCACAACAAGAACCACATACAATTAATTGGTATTCTTTTAAAATAAATGCTTCAACATTTGGTATCTTTGATACTTTTGAAGCTGAAGAAGGTCGTCAGGAGCATCTTAAAGGTGAAATTGCCAAAGTTATTATGGAAAAAGCTTCTGAATGGTTAGCATCACCACCAGTGATAGAACAGCTTGATATACTTGGAACAAAATTGGTCAAAGTTTAATTAATTTTGTAACGCTCATTTAAATTATAAATTCTAATGTAATAGGGTAGTCAATTAGTCTACCCTATTACATTAGAGATTAATAAAAATATTATTCTTTTTCAGGTTTATAGACTAATCTTTCTACTGGTTTACCATTAATGATATGTTCTTCAAGAATTTGTGGAACATCTTCCAACTGAATATTTGTATACCAAACGCCTTCTGGATAACAAACCATTACAGGACCAGAATCACACCAATCAAGACATCCTGATTTATTAATTCTAATTTTATCTTTTAGACCTCTTGATTTTATTTCTTGTCTCATCAAACCAAGAATATCTTCAACAGGTCCTTTTTTGGGACATGTTTTACCTGAAGTACAAACAAAGACATGTCTTTCATATATATTATTCATAAACTTTTAACCTTTACGATCAGATTGATAACTATCGTTTTTAATTCCATTTGCTAAACAGCAAAAAACATAATAAAATTTCATAAAAACAGAGGCTGTATTTTCGTTGTCAATTAATTCTACAGTATGAATATAATTTTTTGGATTCAAATTTTCTTCACCAACAAAATTATTGACATCATAAGCTTCATATTTATTTGGTGAAACTTTTTCTACAGGACCTTGATACCTAAGTAACAAAAGCCACTTTTCAATAACTTGATCTCTATCTAAACTATCAATTTCTTCCTTGAGATTTTTTAATTCATAAGGATCAGGATTTTGAAAATATCTAGTAAATCTTTCTAAGTAATATTTAAACAATTCTTTTGTAATTTCTTTATCCATTATATTCCTTTCTTTACAGTTACAGGATTACTCCTAATTGGTCCTAATTTTTTAGGTTTTCCTAAATTATTTTTATCCAAACTGTTTATTTTATTATCCAAATATTTAGCTGTAATTATAAATCCTATTGAATGAAAAAAATCAACTAAAGATTTTGTGATAATAGTAAAATTTAGTTTGGCAAGGTTTATTTCATAAATGACTTCTTGATTATCACCTGTTGTATATGCCTGAAAAAATTCCATTAAAAGAGCAAAAGCTGAATCAAATAATGGATCTTTTTGATAAGTACTCCAACTACGAATCATTGATTCAAATTCATAACCCCATTTTGTTCCTGCCGATTCTTTTTTATCTGGGTCAGCCATTTCAAAAATATCAACAATTCTGCTATCAAAAGTTTTAAACCAATTTTGATACAATTTAATTTTTTCTGTATCAGGTAATTTTTGTGTAATTCGATTGATAGAATTAATAATAACTTTTGCTTTATTGATTGTAATATTAGCTTTTGTATTAGGAGATATATTAAGTAATTCCATTAAGCTTTTACCTTCTTCACTAATATCTATATTAGTTATATAGTCACCTTCTTTGGCAAGTTTTTTTAATGGTGATTCATTATAAATATAAATTATTAGAGGATAAAATTCTTTTTGCTCAATTAAATATGATGGAGTTACAATCAAGCCTAGTGTTAAAAGTGGTTGAGCTGTTCTACCAACTTTTAAAGATAAAGCAGCCATATTGCTAAGGTTTTGATGTGCTAATTTGTACGTTTCATCATCTGGTGCTAATTTTATTGCCTTTTCTAATTCATTACGTGCTAAAGCTTCTTGAAACTTACCCTCATATAACATACCAAGAGCATAATGAATTTGGGCATTATCAGGGCTAAATTTCAGAGCATTTTTATATTCCATCATAGCCAAACCATAGTTCTTTAGTTGTGAATAAGCATAACCTAAGTTAGCATGAATAAAAGATTTTCCTTGCTCTGTATTATTTAATGCTAAAGCTTTTATTAATTCGGCTACGCCTTTTTCAAATTCATTATTCATAATATATGCTTGACCAAGATTAGGTCTGATCATTGTCGTCATT
>JACMQJ010000049.1 GCA_014377055.1 Candidatus Sericytochromatia bacterium | reverse complement strand
TGAGTTTATTGAGGTCTTCTATAACAAGAAAAGAAGGCATTCTACATTAGGGTACTTAACTCCTAATGAGGCTGAATTATTGTATTCTAATATACAATGTTAAGTGATATTATATCTGTCCAACTTTTCGGGTATACTCCAGTATTTACATATCAAGCTAATAGACATAAATATGGTAAATATGAAAGTAAATTTGTTAACACAAAAATAACTTATGAATATCAAATTTATGATCTTGAACAACAGAATATTAAAGAGTTAGAGAAATCAAATAATCCTTTTTCATTTATAGTAAGAACTTTAATAAAAGCTTTTAATTATGATGAATCAGATGAGAAAAATTTTAATTTCAAAAAGGAATTATCAAGTTTATTATTTTCATCTGGATATAATAAAAAAGAAGTAGAAAAGGTATTTAAGTTTATAAATTTTGTATTTGAGATTAAGAATAAAAATTTAAGTAGAAAATTTCATAAGGAGGTTAGAGAAATGGCATTAAAAACTAAAACTAAGTTTGAGTTTACTGATTATGATTTGGTTGTTGCTGAGGAAGCAGAGAAACTTAATTCAGAAAAAATAGCTAAAAATTTTAAAAATAAAGGTTTTTCTTTAATTGATATTTCAGAAGCAACAGGGTTAACAGTAGAAGAAATAGAAAAATTATAATAAAAAGACTGTTTCTGTCGTCCATGACCTGCACAGAAATAAAAAAAGCAACTAACACAGGCTATCTGTCCATACATCGGCAAAAGAATAATGGCATAAATATTGTATGTGCCGAGTCCGTCAGATAGCTAATACCTTAATAAGCTACAAAAATATGAATTTGTAATAATATAAGTTCAAAATAATGATAAATACGATTATTTTCAAAGGATTTTATATCTTGTCTCCAGAGGCTATTTCAGAAAAATAAAAAATCATCATATAACATAGGTTATCTAAACTATAGATCACCAAAAAATAATAGTATAAACACCTTACATACTAAGTACAGCAGATAGATAAAACGTTAATACATTCTTAATTTATTAGATACAGAAAAATCATTAATATATAATATACTGAAAGGCTATTAATATAGTAAACAAGTTTAGGATTTAGATGAATATTAGTGTATTTTGGTTTAGACGAGATTTAAGACTTAATGATAATACAGGTCTTTATCAAGCTCTGAGCGAAGAAAAAAATGTTTTACCTTTGTTTATTTTTGACCAACAGATTTTGGATAAATTAGATGATAAATTTGACAAAAGAGTTGATTTTATTCACCAAACAATAAAAAGTATCAAAGACAAACTAGAAAAAGATGGTAGCTCTTTAATAGTTAAATATGGTCAACCCGAAAAAATATTTCAAGAATTAATCAATGAATATAAAATTAATGCAGTATATACCAATCATGATTATGAGCCTTACGCGATTGATAGAGATAATAAAATAAAATTATTATTAGCAGAAAAAAATATAAAGTTTAATACTTTTAAAGATCAAGTTATTTTTGAAAAAGATGAAGTTTTAAGTCAAACTAATAAACCTTACACAGTATATACACCATATAAAAATAAGTGGAGAGAAAAATTTTATAATACTATAATCAAAGAATATCCATCAGAAGAAAGGATGGATAAATTTATTAAAATAAAGCCATTACCTTTTGTTGAATTAAAAGATATGGGATTTAATGAAACAAATACAAAATTTCCAAGTACTCAACTTAATGAAGAAATAGTTAAAGAATACGATAAGTACAGAGATTTTCCAGCTAAAGAAAATATATCAAGAATGAGTGTACATTTAAGATTTGGTACA
Organism: Candidatus Sericytochromatia bacterium; assembly: GCA_014377055.1. GTDB lineage: Bacteria > Cyanobacteriota > Sericytochromatia > UBA7694 > JACMQJ01 > JACMQJ01. The sequence continues at coordinate 13,078 of JACMQJ010000049.1, read as the reverse complement.
GTCAGCATCAGAGAATTAGTAAAAAAAGCAGATAAATTAAATCAAACTTGGTTAAATGAATTGATCTGGCGAGAGTTTTTTATGACCATTATTTATAATCATCCTAACGTTGTTACAGAATCGTTTAGAACTGAGTATGACAAAATTAAATGGTTAAATAATATTGATGATTTTAAAAAATGGTGTGAAGGCAAGACAGGTTACCCTATTGTTGATGCAGGAATGAGAGAATTAAATCAAACGGGTTATATGCACAATCGTGTTAGGCTAGTTACTGCAAGTTTTTTGACCAAACATTTATTAATTGATTGGCGTTGGGGTGAAAAGTATTTTGCAAAAAAATTACTTGACTATGAATTATCTTCTAACAATGGTAACTGGCAATGGTGTGCTGGAACAGGTTGCGATGCAGCTCCTTACTTCAGAGTTTTTAATCCGCAAACTCAAACAGAAAGATTTGACCCAAAAATGGAATATATACAAAAATGGGTAACAGAATATAATACTAAAAGCTATCCACATCCTATGGTTGAACACAAATTTGCCAGAGAAAGAGCTTTAAACGCTTTTAAAGAAGCATTAGGCAAAAGTTAAAATTACTTTTTAAGTATTATTAAGTTTACATTAAACACGAATTAAGTAGGAACAATTATACGGGATTTATGTTATGCTTATTATTGTAAGTTTTATTTTTAACAATCTTTATTTAATTTTTTGGAACTTTTTTAATCTTAATTGCTTTTAATTCGCCAAGTATTTATAAACCTAAAATTTAAGAATTACAAACAATATTTTTTTTTAGAAAGGATATTCTACTATGAATATTTACGTTGGTTATTTACCTGATGGAATGAATGATGAGCAATTAAACGCTAAATTCTCAGAATTTGGTCAAGTTACATCAGCAAAAGTTATTAAAGACAGAGATACTGGTCTTTCAAAGGGTTTCGGCTTTGTTGAAATGTCAAATAATAACGAAGGTCAAAATGCTATCGATGGTTTACAAAATTGGGTAAAAGCAGACGGTAGAAAAGTAGCAGTTAATGTTGCTAAAGAAAGAGAAGCAAGACAAACTTCTTACAGATACTAAATTTAATTAGTCTTTAAAAAAGAGAGGTAATATATTACCTCTCTTTTTTTATGGAAATAAAAAGAAACGCTTATCTTTTCTAAAATAAGCGTTTCTAATAAAAATATATTCTAGTATTTTAATAATTAGCCAAGATTTGCCCAACTTGCAGTCTTACTACCAAGTTGAATAATTGCATTAATCGTGTCTTGGAAAGGTGTTGGTTCATGAATACCTTGTTTTCTAAAACTGTTAATCTGATCAATCATACTGATTGCATGATCTATCTGACCATTACTACCTCTGACATAAGCACCAATATTAATAAGATCTACAGCCTCTTTATAGGTTGCCAAAATATTTCTTACTTCGGATGCACCTTTTTGATGTTCTTTTGTAGCAAGAGAAGTAAAAAGACGACTAACACTAGATAAAACGTCTATAGCAGGATAAATATTTTGTGACCCAATTTTTCTATCCATAACAATATGTCCATCAAGAATACCTCTGACAGCATCTGCTACAGGCTCATCCATATCTCCACCTTCAACTAATACATTGTATAAAGCTGTAATTGATCCTGTATCACCCATACCAGCTCTCTCGAGTAATTGAGGTAATAAGGCAAATACAGATGGCGGATAACCTTTTGAAGCTGGTGGCTCTCCTACAGCTAGACCTATTTCGCGCTGTGCCATGGCAAAACGTGTTACCGAATCCATCATCAAAAATACTTTTAAGCCTTTATCTCTAAAATATTCAGCAATAGATGTTGCTGTATAAGCTGCCTTAACACGCTCCAAGCTTGATGTATCCGATGTTGCCGATACAACAACTGATCTTTTTAAACCTTCTTCACCAAGTGAATCCTCAATAAACTCTAAAACTTCACGACCACGCTCTCCAACATTACAAACTACGGCAATATCGCACTTTGCATTTCTGGCAATCATACCAAGTAATGTACTCTTACCAACTCCAGAACCTGCAAAAAGACCAACTCTTTGCCCTTCTCCTAATGTCAATAAACCATCAATAACACGTACACCTGTTGATAATACCGTATCAATACGTTTTCTTTTCATTGGGTTTGGAGCTGGACGAATCAAAGGATACATATCTTCGGCAACAATAGGTCCTTTTCCATCCAATGGATTACCAAGACCATCAAGAACTCTTCCTAAAAGTCCAGGACCGACTTTAACTGATACTTCTCTATTAGTAGCAACAACTTCACAGCCAGCACCAATGCCTTCAATATTTACCAATGGCATTAATAAAACTCTTCGTGATTTAAATCCGACAACTTCGCAGGGATAAGTTTTCTTTTTATCAGCTGATTTTACTAAGCATAGTTCAGCAATTCGGACTCCTTGTAATAAAGCTTCAATAATTAAGCCTACAACTTGAACAACTTGTCCTCTAGCTCTAACAAGCTCTGAATTTTTTAGGACAACAGAATAATTTTGATAGTCAAAATTATGTTCAAAATATCCTACTCTTCCCATTGCTTTTTCATCAAGCTTTGCCATTAAATCTTCTCCTAAAAGTAATTTAAAATTATAAAATTATGCTTCAACTTCTTCTTCAACTATTTCTTCTTCTGCATCATCATATTCAGATCTTATTTTATTAAATAAATCTTCAACAATAACTAATTGACTTTGGAATTGTCCATCAATAGTACCTGAGTTAGTTTCTATCAGACAACCACCTCTAGGAATAGCATAATGACCTGTGATAATAAAATCTTGAACGTCAGATAATAGACCTCTAAAATAATTTTCTTTTGGTAAAATCAAATCAAGGTCAAGAGGATTTACTTTAATTAAGACTCTTTCAAGATCACTTACTCTTCTAATTGCTTTATCGAGTATTTTTACACAAATTTCTGGTCTGGAAACTATTTCATCTTTAATTAGTGCATCAGCAACTCTAATCGCAATCTTGATTAACTTACCTTCATTTTCTTTAACAGCAGCAGGAAATGCAACATGAAGCTCATTTAGAGCATTAGTTGTATCCATTAATAATTGGGCATTTTCTCTAATTGCTTCTTCACGACCCTCTTGATAACCTACATTAAAACCATCTTGAGTAGCTGCTTCAACAATCTCTTGATGCTGTTCTTCTGCATTCTGAATAATTTTTGATGACTCTATATGTGCATCAGATACTATTCCCTCTGCTTCTTGTTGATACCTTTGTTCTACTGCTTGACCTTCATATTTTGCTTCTTCTTTTATTCTTTCTGCTTCTTGCATTGAATATTTAGAGTCTTCAATAATTCGATTCGCTTGTTCACTAGCTTCTTCAATCAGAGTAAGACTTCTTGAATATGCTTCATCAAGTATTTGATCCCTACGAGAATTAATATTAGTGGCAGCAACCAATAATTGTTCATCTTCAGACATTTTTTTCTTAAAAAACTGAACAGTTCTTTCTATATGCTCTTCAGCCTCATTTTGGACGACTTCTCTTTGCTGATTCAAAACATCTTCAATATGAGTTTCAACTTCAATCATGATTTGCTCACGTTCTGTCTCAACATCTTGTTTATAATATTCGGTTTGACTTTCTACGATTCGTTGAATAGTAATTTCTAAGTCATTCATAACATTATTCATTGTATTAAAGTCTTTAGCATCATTGATTAATTGTGAAACCTCAGCAAGCAAATCATCTCTTTCTTGTTGACTAATAAACTCATATTGGCTAAAGTCAACTTCATTATTTGATTTATAACCTTCCAAAACAGAATTAGCTGCTTTATCGGCACTTGTTCCAACTTGAACATCTTTCCATGATGGCAAATCTTTTTCGAGTGATTCTGATAGAGAATTAACAGCATCGGAAAAATTACTTAAAAGCTCTTCACCCTCAGTTTGGATCTTTTTTGGTTCATCAGTTAGGCTATCAAGATCACCATTAAGAAGATCATCAATTTCATCATTGCCTGAGTCTTCAACAAAATAATCTTCTTGGACACGTTCAATATATCCACCCATTACTATAGTTTGACCAATAAAGACACCACTTTCTTCATCAAATTTTAGTGAGCTATCTATTTCTTCTTCAGCAAAAGGCTCTTCACCATCTTCTAAAAATCTATTTTCATAAGTTCCTAGTAGGATAGTTTGACCTATTTCAAACTCTTCAATTTCATCTTGTTCTTCATCTAAAAAATATTCTAAATCATCTTCTACATCTTGTGTTAGGAGTTCTTGATATTTAACTGAATTAGCTTTAAGTAGCATTTATTAGAGTTACCTTTAAAAATTAAACTTTATCATAAGATAATAATAATATATCTTTGACTAGAATAACAATAAATATTATCTCAATCGCAATATTTTTTTGCTTTTTTTATTAAATGTAAAAATTAATTAAATTCATTTTATGATTTTCATTGTACAATTTCATTCTAAATATTATCTTTTTATGAATAGGAATACTCATGGAACTTGAACAAAAATGTTTTGAAATAAATGGAACTTTAATTAAAAATTTTGCCACAGAAATGGGGATAACAGTCACTGATCTTGAAGATAAAATTAAGTTAGTAGCTCATCATGAAAAATTATTAAATATGTCAACACAAGTTGCAGATGCATATAAAAAAAACCCAAATATCAATGTTAATTTTGGTGATTATGGAGCTAATCTTGCAAAAGAGTTAGATTTAGATCCTGATACTATGTACAGAGCAATAGGTCTTTGTGCTACAAATGGGCTGTTAATGGGAATTGTTAATCAGCTTCATCAAGTTTATCAAAGAAGTAACACATAATAATTTTAAATGCTATTACCTGTAAGCGTCTGTATCTTAGTTAAAGATTCTGAAAATTTTTTACAAAAATGTTTAAAAAGTATTTTTGATATTTTCGCAGAAATTATTATTATCGATACAGGATCTACAGATAATAGTCTTAATATAGCAAGTCAATTTACAAATAAAATATACCATTATCAATGGGATCATAATTTTTCTAATGCTCGTAATTATGGAATCCAATATGTTACACAACCTTGGATACTTTGGCTTGACTCTGACGAAGAATTTATTATAAATGACTTAGAAAAGTTTAGTGATTTACTAAATTCTGGTTTTGATTCTTTTTCTCTTTGTATAGAAAATATTCTAAATGCTAAAGCTCGTTCAACGGTTGTTGTTTTTAGACTACTAAGAACAGCAAAAAATTATAAATATACTGGTATAATTCACGAAGTACCAGAGATAGAGATGAATAAAAACCAAGAAATAAATCCTGAAATATCATATATAAAGCATTATGGCTATAATTCAGATTATGTAGACATGGAACAAAAAAATAAGAGGAATTTATCCATCTTACAACAAGCTGTTCAATTAGTTGATAAAAGCTCTTGGACTTATATCTACAATCTAATATATTTAGTTAGAGAAATAAGCAATATAGGCTCCAATATATCTAATAACACAGAAATACCTAATATTCAGCAAAAAGTTAACAAATTATATGAGATAGAAGAACTTATCAATAAATATTCTATTACAGAAATTAGAAATCATATAGTTGTCATAAATTTTTATCAGGAAATTATACACACATTTAGTTATTTACAAATTTTTGAATTAGAAGAGTACTATTGTCTTACTGCTCTTAATATTTTCTCTAATGATCTAAATTTATTATCGATGACAGGCGAATGCTACTTTAAAAAAGGTGAATATTATAAGAGCATTATTTTATTTAAACGTATAATTAATTTTGTAAAAAATCATGGCTATATAAACGGTCCTATTGCTGAGGGACTAAAAAGTTATGGTACCTTGTATAATATAGCTATTTGTTATCATAAAATCAATGATATTGCTAATACAGCTAAATACCTCAAACTTTCGCAAAAAATAAACCCAAATTTTGAGCCCACAAAACGGCTAATTGAAAGAATTCAAAATTAATCTTGACAATACTAAATATTGAATATGATAGAATGTTTTTTTGGTTGCGTATTTTTTAGAGTTAGATTAATTTTTTATGGACAAGTTAGACAAAGATAATAAAAACCCTGAAGATAAATCAGAAACTTCATCTACCAAAATATCGGGTAGCCTTAATAATGAAGGTGATGATGTTGAAAATAGTTCTGTTCATGATCATGGAAAAAATAATTTTTTATTCTTAGCTCTTGCTGCATTAGGTGTAGTTTATGGTGATATTGGTACAAGCCCACTATATGCAATAAAAGAGTGCTTTACGCATGGATTGGCATTAAATGAGCTTAACATTTTAGGAATTTTATCTCTTACTTTTTGGTCATTAACAATGGTTGTTAGTGTTAAATATGTGAGTTTTATTTTACAAGCTGATAATCATGGTGAAGGTGGCATATTTTCTTTGTTAGCATTAGTTCCAAACGACTCAAAACTAATATCCAATCGAACAAAATCAATAGTTGTTATGTCTGCTTTGCTAGGAGCATCGTTATTATATGGCGATGGAATAATAACACCAACAATTTCTGTTCTATCTGCAATAGAAGGTTTGGAAGTTGCTACAGAAGCGGCGAAACCTTTTACTGTTCCTCTTACATGTTTGGTTCTCTTTGGCTTATTTCATTTTCAAAAACAAGGAACAACAAAAATAGGTAAAATATTTGGTCCAATTATGATTATTTGGTTTTTAGTAATAGCTATTTTTGGCTTTACAAATATATTAAAGAATCCACATGTTTTACAATCTATCAATCCTTATTTTGCCTACCAATTCTTTTTTAATAATGGATTTTTGTCATTTGTTGTTTTAGGTTCTGTTGTCTTGTGTATAACAGGTGGGGAAGCTCTATATGCTGATATGGGACATTTTGGCAGAAAGCCTATTTTATTTTCATGGTTTAGTTATGTTTTTCCTGCATTATTATTAAATTATATGGGTCAGGGTGCCTTATTGCTTCATGATCCTTCTGCTATATCCAATCCATTTTATGGTTTATTCCCAAAAGCTATGATCTATCCAATGGTTTTTTTGTCTACAATAGCTACAGTTATAGCTTCTCAAGCACTCATATCAGGAGCTTTTTCATTAACAAGGCAAGCTATTCAGATGGGGTTTTTTCCTAGACTTAATATTGTTCATACTTCCGAAAAAGCTGAAGGACAAATATATATACCTAGTGTCAATAGACTTATGATGATTACTTGTATTGCTATTGTTCTAATTTTCAGAGAATCAAGTAAATTAGCTGCAGCCTACGGATTGGCTGTTACAGCAAATATGATTTTAACTTCTGTTGTATATTACTTTGTTATAACTAAAACTTGGGGCTGGTCAAAATACAGAGCAATTCCTTTGGTAGCATTTTTCTTATCATTTGATATTTTATACTTTAGCTCTAATATGCTTAAATTTTTCGATGGTGGTTGGTTTCCTTTCACAGTAGCCATTTTTATTCTGACCATTATGCTTACCTGGAAAGATGGTCGTGCTGAATTAGGACAAAGAATTAGACAAACAAGATATAACAAAGATATTGGTACAAGCCATTTATCAGCTTTGTCAGTTCAATCTTTACATGGAACTAGTCAATTAATTGATTCACTTAATCAGAGTAATAATATCGGATTACCTTTAGAGTTATTATTAGGTGAAGCATTACCAAATTCCCAACGTGTATCAGGAACCGCTGTTTTTATGTCTGTATCTCTAAAAGGTATACCACCTGTCTTATTGCATCATCTTAAACATAATCAGGTATTACATGAACAAGTTATATTGCTTTCAATAAAATCTCTTAATGTACCTGTTGTTAGAGGTGAAAAGCTTGAAGTTAATGAAATAGGTTATGGATTTTTTCAAATAAAAGCATTATATGGATTTATGGAAACACCTAATGTACCTGATATTATAAGATTAGCTGCAGAATTTGGTTTAGTAACTGATCCAGAATCAATAACTTATTATTTAGGTCGTGAAAGTCTAGTTATAAGTGAAAAAAGAACAAATATGATGCGTTGGCGTAAAATTATATTTTCGTTTATGTCAAGAAATGCTCAACCAGCAACAGCATATTTCTCTATTCCACCAAGTAGAGTTGTTGAACTTGGTATGCAACTAGATTTTTAGCAGAACTTAAAAGATATTTTGATAGTTGTCACATAAAACAAAAATTGGTTTATAGTACAATATAAAAAATATTTCAATTTGTCAAATTAGGATAGAAATCTATGGGAAAAAACTTGTTTACTACAAAATCCATTTCAAAGCTACTTGACCAAGCGTCTGCTGACGAACACAGCTTAAAAAGGACGTTAGGGCCAGGTAATCTTGTAGCTTTAGGAATCGGAGCTGTTATTGGAGCTGGTATCTTTGTTATTACAGGTACAGCTTCGGCACAATACGCAGGTCCTGCTATTGTCATTTCATTTATTATTTCAGGTTTAGCTTGTGCCTTTGCGGGTCTTTGTTATGCTGAATTTGCCTCAATGATTCCGATTGCAGGTAGTGCTTATACTTATGCTTATGCAACTATGGGAGAATTTATTGCTTGGATCATAGGATGGGATTTAATTCTTGAATATCTCTTTGCCTCTTCGACAGTTGCAGTCGGGTGGTCGGGCTATGTCGTCAATTTTTTTAAAGAGAATCTAAATATTGATATGCCCGCCTATTTAGTTAATGCCCCATATACACATGATCAAAAACTTGGATGGATTGCTACAGGTGCATTTATTAATTTACCTGCTGTTTTGATTGTTGCTCTTGTATCAGTTTTGTTGGTAGTTGGTATCAAAGAATCAGCTAGATTTAATAATATAATTGTTATTGTCAAATTAGCTGTGGTTTTACTTTTTATAATTTTTGGTTTTTCTTATATCAGACCCGAAAATTTAACTCCTTTTATTCCGCCGAATACTGGTGAGTTTGGACATTATGGATACAGCGGTATTTTGAGGGGATCTGGAGTAATATTTTTTGCTTATATAGGTTTTGATGCTGTATCAACAGCAGCCCAAGAAGCAAAAAATCCACAAAGAGATATGCCGATTGGTATGCTTGGCTCATTAGCTGTTTGTACTATTTTATATATACTTGTCGCAATAGTTTTGACTGGTATGGTCAAGTATGATCAATTAGCTGTAGCGAGTCCTATTGCTTTTGCAGTTGATTCTGTTGGAGCTGGTTTAAAATGGTTAAATCCATTAATTAAGCTTGGTGCAATTGCTGGTCTTAGCTCTGTTATTTTGGTAATGTTAATGGCACAACCAAGAATTTTTTATTCAATGTCGAGAGATGGACTTTTACCAGAAATATTTGGTAAATTACATCCAACTTTCAAAACACCTTATGTTTCAACTATTATAACTGGTGTATTTGCCGCCTTAATGGCTGGTCTATTTCCAATCAGTGTTTTGGGCGAACTTGTTTCTATAGGTACATTGCTTGCTTTTACAATAGTATGTCTTGGAATATTAGTTTTGAGATACAAAAAGCCTGATTTGGTTAGACCATTCAAAACACCTTTTGTTCCTGTAATACCTGTATTAGGAGCTGGGTTTTGTTTAGTTCAAATGTATGGTTTACCTGGTGACACTTGGATCAGATTATTTGTTTGGATGGCTATTGGATTTATTATTTACTTTTTATATGGTAAAAAACATAGTAAATTAAATAATCCATAATTAAGAACATAACAAAAAAGCTACTTCTTAAATTTAAGAAGTAGCTTTTTTAATGCTTTTGATAATATTCTTGATTTCGGGATATATCTCTATGTCTTTCCATCACATAATATCCTTTTTCGGTTAGCTCCTGAGCAAGTTTACTTGCTATAGCAACAGATCTATGTCTTCCACCAGTACATCCAATAGCCACAGTCAAAATTGACTTACCTTCTTCTTTATAATGAGGTACTAAATATGTGACAAAATCTAAAAATTTGTTTAGAAAGTTTTGAGTAACATCTTTATTAAAAACATAATCTCTAACATCCTGATCTAATCCTGTTTTTGATTTTAATTCAGCTATATAGTGAGGATTAGGTAAAAATCTAACATCAAAAACTAAATCAGCATCAATAGGTAAACCATATTTGTAACCAAATGACATAATCGAAATCCTCATTGATGAAGATGAAAGTTTTTTGTCAATCAAATTATTAGAAACAACACCTTTTAACTGACCAATAGTTAGATTTGAAGTATCTATAATTTCATCTGCATTATTTTTTATTTCTTCGAGCATGGAACGTTCCATCTGGACTGAGTCTAGTAAGGCACTTTCTTCACTAAGTAGAGGATGTCTTCTTCTGGTTTCACTATATCTTTTGATTAAGCTCTCATCAGAAGCATCAAGAAAAATAACTTTGTAAGTAAGTTCTTGTTTTTTAAGTAGATCTAATTCTTTATTTAACTCTGTAAAGAAAGATCCACCTCTGGTATCAACAACTACAGCTATCATACTAAATTGGCTTGATATAAGTTTAATAAAAGGAATAAGCAATGCAGGTATCAAGTTATCTACACAAAAATACCCATAATCTTCAAGTATTTTTAGAACAGTACTTTTACCACCACCCGAAATACCTGTAACAATAACTAATTTAAAATTAGCTAAACTAGAGGGTACTAATTCTTCTTTCAAAATCTATATTTATTACCTTATAAGAGCGTTCATATCATCTGATATAGAGTTAGCAACATTAATAATTTTGGCAATAGCCGTAAATACTTTTTGAGTATTCGATAGCTGAGGTATAACGTCAGTCACGGTAACAGTTGATTCTTCCACAAATTGTTGTTTAACAGCTGTATCTATAGTTTCTTGGCTATCTGGGTCAACAGTATTATATTCAGTACCTGTATATTTCGGTGTTCCAGTACCTGGTACAAGAGGAGTAACAGCAAGTACAGGAGGATTGGAGCCAGGAACAGTATTTTCAGATCCTGGAATAGTATTAAAATTACTTCTTTTTGTTCCAACTATATCCATATTATAATAAGCTGATTTGTCATGCTCTTTTATCTGTAGATTAGTCATGGTTATACCACCAGTATATCCACCATTCAATGTTGTGACACCAATACTATTATTTAAGCTATTATTTAAGCCTGTATTTAAAGATCCTACAGTTTGATATGTATTTGATGTTGTTAATCCTGTGAGTGCATAAGTTAAATTACCTAGGGTTGAAGAATTAGTTTTAAATGAATCTATTACATTTCCTGCATTTGTGATAGTTGCAACTGAGAATGTGTCTAATTGTATACTTACTACGCCTTTATTATTTATTAATGTTATTTTATAGTGAGGTGTATTTACTTGTGTACTAAGTGCTGGATAAGGAGGAATTGCAACTGTCAATGGTGCAGCTGCTGGTGCACTATCTATCGAACCAACAGACGAAGATTGAACTAATATATTACCTTTATCATCTGTAATAACTAGTGTATTATTTCCAGCATTATCTCTGATAAGACCAGCATTATAGCCTCTATACCCAGTTGTATTAGTTGTTAAATCTTTTTCTGATAAACCAAAAGTAAACCCTATACTTGAAAACTCATTAGGAGTATCAATTTTAAAATCGAATGAATTACCAAAATCACCAAATGTATGTGAAGATACTAGTGCTTGTGTTGTTTTGACATCTATAGCTCCTGATGATGATGTATCAAATTTAACACCTCCATTTTCTAGTCTTCTCACATTTGCTTCATTAGTTTTAGATATACCAAGATGATTTATTGTTTTTATTTGGTCTGGATTAAGACCATCCATTGTAGTTTTAAAATCGTTATTTAAATTAATGGGAATATAAGTACCCATTTCATAAGTGGTAAAACCATACTTGGAATAAGTTAATTTACCTGAAACAGGTATTTTTACTACCATTAGTTTTTTGTTTCCGTATTTACTTGAGTTAAAAGTAGTATTTAAAGCATCAGGTGGACTAACAGACCTACCATTGGTATCTACAAGATATTGCTCAGAGGCTGGAACATGTATCCAATCCTGACCTGCACTTAATACTTTTAGTCCTTGTGCAGTGACAAGATAACCATCATTACTAAAATGAAACTGACCATCTCTAGTCGCAAATCTTTGACCAAAATTATCTTCAACCACAAAATATCCTTGACCTGCAAGAGCAAAATCGGTAATATTACCAGTAGATGTAAGACTTCCTTGAACATCTGCGGCTATACTAGTATTAGAAACGATTAGAGTTGCACTTGGTATCCCTATGTTAGTTGTTGAACCTGAACTATTAACAAAGCCAATATTATCTATTTCACCACTCTTTAGTGATATTTTGGTTTCTTTATAACCAATTCTTTTGGTGTTGGTAAGGTTTGTATCAATTACTGAGATCCATTTATTAATGGATTGAAGAGAAGTCATACCAGCTATTGCTAAACTTGTCATTTTTACCCTCTAAGGTTTTAATTTTTAAATACTAAGAAGTCAATAAAACTTGCAAAATACCAAAGAAATATTATCAAATACAAAATTTTTCAAGCATTTTATATTTAAAATAAAATATCTTAATTAACAAAAAAGCTTAAAAAGTCTTATAGCTTTAATCTTGTTAATCTTAACATTATACTATTTTTGGAAATTTATGTAAATAAGAATAGACTTATCTTATTAAGATTTAAAGAAACTCACCTCCTAACCCTTTGTTTTAAAAATAAAAGGCTAGAGGGTTAGTCTCTTAAGCTACCTCTTCTTCAACTTTAGAAAGGTTTATTTTTTCTTTTTCAGCCTCAAAATATTCAAATTTGAGTTTATTATTTTCAGCATCAATGACGACACTTCCACCTTTTTCAAGCTTACCAAAAAGAATTTCTTCGGATAAGACCTGAGTTACTTCGGTTTGTATAAGTCTTCCCAAAGGTCTAGCACCGTAAGCTGGCTCATAGCCTTTTTTGGCTAAATATAATCTAGCTGTTTCATCAAGTGTTAGAGCCACTTTTTTCTCTTTCATACGATCATTTAATTGCTTAATAAATTTATCGACAACATT
>JACMQJ010000314.1 GCA_014377055.1 Candidatus Sericytochromatia bacterium | reverse complement strand
CTGTCTGTTCAAGGCATATCTTGAACGTTTTATAGATAAGATATTTTTACTACGAATAATATTTAAGAAATCTGTGTTAATCCTTTAATCAGTAAAATCCGTGATTATTATTCGTTTTTTTATTCGTTTTCATTCGTAGCTCAATCTTATTCTTTTAAAAGATTTTAGATGTTTAGAGTATAGTAAATCAAGATAATTTGATGTAAGGAATACGTTTTTAGATGAGGATAAGTTTTAGAGTTAAATCTAATAATACATTATATTTAAGAGATCCTGAACAGACTGAACTTGGAAGAAAGATAATTAATTGGGGCATCTTATTAATTGATAAACTTGGTTTTGATGATTTTAGTTTTAAAAAACTCGCAATAGAAATTGAGTCCACAGAAGCTTCAATTTATAGGTATTTTGAAAATAAAAATAAATTACTAATATATTTAATCTCATGGTATTGGAGTTGGGTAAATTTTCGTATTGACTATCAAACTAACAATATTAAAGATCCTATGGAAAAGATGAAAATTGTTATAAAAGTAATATCTGAATCATTCAAAGATGATCCTGATACAGAGCATGTAGATGAAGAAGCCTTAAGCAGAGTTGTTGGTCTTGAATCATCAAGATTATATATGAGTAAAAATATTGAAAATGAATATAAAGAAGGATCTTTTGAAGCATATACAGAACTTTGTAATAAAGTATGTAATATAATTAAAGATGTAAATCCAGATTATGCAACACCAAAAGCTTTGTTTAATACAGTCATCTGGACAGCTCATAAACAAATATTTTTTGCTACAACACTTCCTGAATTAACAGAACTAAAAGTAGAAAATAAGAATAATACTATTGATATTACAAAGTTTTTAGAAAATCTTACTTTTAATTTACTAAAAGCGAAATAATTTAAACCTATTATGATGGTTCTGAAATAGTTATAGCTGACCAAGGACCATTACTTTTATGCAAAAATGCTGACCAATACCATGATGAGGCATCAAGCCAACTATTACCTGAATCATCATATATTCTTTCTGATACAGTCAAATTTTCATTATTATTTTTTGCTGAAAATCTACTCCAATATTTATTTTCCTTATCTTTAAAGGCTGGCAGTGCTTTTATTTTATATCCTATTCCCTTGTAGCAATCAGACGCAGGGTGAAGTTTTCTAGTCTCTTCTTTAACCCATCTAATAATTATTTGACGTTTGCCATCATCAAATCTACCAATATATCCAGGAAAACCCTCAGAAAAAGTTTGTTCTATTTTTGATAAAGGTAATTTTTTGATCGGCTTACCCTGAAAAGACGTTTGCCAACCCTTAAAACCCTCCAATGGCACTTTTGGCTCTGGCTTTGACATTATTAATGGAGAAATACTAGCCAATAAACAACTAAGACTATACACTAAGTAACGCATATTTTTTACCTTTGACAAATTGACTAAAAATATTAATTGAAACAGCTGTTATAAAAAAAACTACTAAACCTATTCCTTGGTGTGCAAAATCAGGCAAATTAAATATTTTTAGCTCTGTATAAAATAAGGCTGTAGCCCTAAAAACATTACTCATAATTATTGCAAAACTAGAAAAAAAGAATAATAAAATAGTTTCTCTTGAAGTTAATTTATAAATGTAAGCAATAGTAAAGCATAAATATAAGCCTGTCCAAAGCATCTGAATACCAGCACATGGTACATCAATGCAAATATTTTGATTACCCCATTTTAGACATGTACCCTCAGCTGTTACAAAAAACCCATTTAATTTTAATAAAAATATTACTATACCAGAAGCAAATATTCTTAGTGGATAACCTAAATAAAATTGTAATGAGGGAATAATAGGCAAAGATAAGAAGAGTAGACCTAAAATTGATAAATTAAATGGCTTATTTAACTTATAAAGGCAAAGAGTATAACAAATTGCCATAACTGCTAAACCT
>JACMQJ010000313.1 GCA_014377055.1 Candidatus Sericytochromatia bacterium | reverse complement strand
TTTTCTATAAAGACATTTTACTACAAAAAAGTATTTTTACTTTGTATAAACTTCGGGTTTTAATTCACCAATAAAGGGTAATTGTCTATATTGTTGATCATAATCCATACCATAACCAACTATAAAAACGTCAGGAATAATAAAACCTGTATAATCTAGTACAACATCAACAACCCTTCTATCTGGTTTATCAAGTAATGAGCAAGATTTTAAACTTTTTGGGTTCATCTTTTTAAAATGTTTTAATAAAAAGGAAAAGGTTCTACCTGAATCAAGTATATCTTCAATAATTAAAACATCTTTGTCAGATACATCAGTTGAAATATCACGATGTAAAGTAACAGCTCCTGTTGATGCTGTACCATGATAACTAGCAACCGATATATAATCCAAATCAGCTTTTACTTTTAATTGCCTAATCAAATCAACACTAAAAAATATAGAGCCATTCATCACACAAATTAATAATAAATTTTTGTCTTTATAATCGACAGATATTTTTTCAGCAAGTTCTTTTATTTTTTCTTGAATTTCTTCTTCACTGATAATTATTTTTAATATATCAGTTTTATCATTTCTCATCTATTTTTACCTAAACTTATAGCAGATTTTATTTTTTTATAAGTTACTACAGATTTAGAATAATTAGTTATTCATGTAAAATAAATTAATTTTAACTTGGCTGATTATCATCTAAAGCTTTAATATGCAAATGATCTACAGCATCAGGCATTAAAAACATTACTTTTGCTTTTTTGTTTTTACAAAATGCTTTAGTTATTTTATTTCTAGCGTCACTATTTTTTATTAATTTTAAATCTCCTGTTAGTGTTCCAGTAGGTGTTCTCTCATTCTGACTAAGACTATTAACAGGTAAGAAGAAATCTTTATTAGGATTAATTAATGACCCTCCACCAGGTCTAGGTAAGCCCACAACGTATCTACCTTGTGGCATATTATCTATTACTTTTAGAATAGCTTTTAGAGAGCTATTAGGATTACTCATATTAATCAAATTTCCTGAATAACCATCAATATCAACAGCACGACATATTATGTCACCATTGACTTGTTTTTGACCATGGTTACGACCAGTTCTAAATAAACTAAGTATTGAAATAGGATGATGTTTTGTTATTTCACTTGATGTAACTAAATTATGTAGTAGATCTAATAAACCTTTTGTTGCATAAGCATGTGTATTATTAAAAATATAACCATGTGTACAATAACCTTTATTTGATAGCTCTTTAATATTTTCTCTGATATAGTCAGGAGTAATCAATTTTCCTTCAGCAATTGCACCTAACATTTCTTCTGCAACTCTTTTGTTATAAATCTGCAACTCTTGCATATATATAGAACTTGTAATTGAGTTACTAGAAAAATGTACTGTTTTTGCTATAACAGGTAATTGCATAGTTAATAAAGTAGCTAAGATAGCTATAATTCTTTTTTTCATTGTTTTCCATTAAAAATTAAATATAGTAAAAAGAAACTTAACTCTTAAAAAGAGTAATAAAATATCATATATTTTTAGTGTTTTTGTTATAGTTAAATAAATTTGCTGTATTGATTTAGTTAGAGTTTTCTTATAGATTCAAAGCTTAACCAATATTTTTTGATTTGTCCAAGCTTTTTAACAAATGTAAATTATTCTTAGCCTTAGCCAATATTTTTTCTATAAACTCACTCTTGGCATTTGTATATTTTTCAGGTTCGTTTGGATATTTTTCTGATAAATATTTTTTTAATACGTAATATTCATTTGCCGATTCACTATCTAAAACTAAATAGTCTCTAAACATTAAATGTCTCTGCCAAAACTCATGTGTTAATTCGACAACATGTATATGATGAGTTTTAATATTATTATTATCTTTTTTATAAAAAAATCGTCTATATGGCATAATCTCTTCATGCTCAGGTACATAGATATAATTAATAGTTTCTAAAAGTTTAATTATTTGATCAGAGTATTTTAGCTTTTTTATACCAATCATTATGTCGATAATAGGCTTTGCACCGATATTTGGTATTGAAGTACTCCCTATATGCTCTATTGTAAGAGTAATAGTATCTATCTTTGCTAGTATTATTTTCTTTTCATGTTCAAACTTTGAGATCCATTGAGGATTATATTTTTCTATTGTGATCATTATTTATTTTTATAATAAAATTATACTAAGGCTCTAAATTTTAACAGACTAGTTGTTTAATTATAAATATTAATCCTTGATTAGGTTAAGATCTAATAAGAAAAAGCCTGTAATCTTGCATTGATTTAAATCCTAATTTTATAATTAATTTTTAAGATCTAAATTAGATATTTATTTTATAAAATAGTTGGTCAAATAAATGTATTACAATAGCGATACTATTATCTTTTTAAATAAAGAATGGCTCAAAGCTTCCGAAGCAAAAACAGATTTATACAGTCAAACTTTACATTATGGAAATGGTGTTTTTGAAGGTATAAGATCTTATGATACACCTAACGGCACAAAGATTTTTAAAGCTAAAGAGCATTATGAAAGATTGATTTATTCTGCTGAAAAAATGCACATTAAAGTTGATTATTCTGTAAAAGAATTAACTGATTATACTTATCAACTACTTGAAAAAAATAATCTAAAAAATGCTTACATCAGACCCTTAATTTATGTTGGAGCAAATATGGGGCTAACCACTCCTGACGAAACTTATGTCATGTTATCTACATGGGAATGGGGAAGGTATCTAGGTAATGATTTATTAAAAGCAATGATCTCATCATACCAAAGACCAAATCCTAAATCGTGTCATATTGAAGCCAAAGTTTGTGGTCATTATATTAATTCCATATTAGCAACTTCAGAAGCTAAAGCCAAAGGTTTTGGTGAACCAATATTATTAGATAGTAATGGTTATATTGCTGAGGGTGGAGGTTCTAATTTCTTTTATGAAAAATCAGGTAAGTTTTTTACCCCACCAATAGGGAATATTTTGCCTGGTATAACAAGAGCAACAGTCATAGATATTGCTGACAAATTTGGTTATGAAGTTAAAACAGAGCATTTTACTTTTGACGATTTAAAAAATATAAAACCTGATATTGCTTTTTTTACTGGCACTGCGGCAGAAGTTGCAGGTATTAGATCAATTGATGACTTTGTTTTTGATGCTGTTTGGGAAGATACTCTAAGTTATAAAATAGCTCAAGAATACAAAAAAATAACTACAGGA
>JACMQJ010000312.1 GCA_014377055.1 Candidatus Sericytochromatia bacterium | reverse complement strand
TTTATTAGGTAAGTTTTTAGAAAACTCTTCAAAAAGTAAAGCTTCTCAAACAATAAAAAAACTATTGAATTTAGGTGCAAAAACTGCAACTATTATTAAAAATAATCAAGAAGAACAGATAGAAATAGAAGATGTTCAGGTTAATGACTTGTTAGTAGTTAAACCAGGTGAAAAAATACCTGTTGATGGAATTATTATTAATGGCAACTCATTTATTGATGAATCAATGTTAACTGGTGAACCAGTACCTGTCAAAAAAGAAAAAGATCAAAAAGTTTACTCTGCAACGGTTAATCAAGATGGACGATTTATTTTTAGAGCAACCGAAATTGGAGACGATACAGCATTGGCAAAAATCATTGAATTGGTCGAAAAAGCCCAAAATGAAAAAACTGAAAGCCAAAAACTTGCAGATAAAATATCAACTTGGTTTATACCAATAGTATTTTTGTTGTCAGCATTGACTGGGTTATTTTGGTATTTTTCAGGTGCAATTTTAAGTGTTGTTTTGCTTAATGCTATTTCGGTTTTGGTTGTTGCTTGCCCTTGTGCCTTAGGTCTTGCAACTCCTATGGCAACATTTGTTGCACTAGATAAAGCCGCATCATTAGGGATAATATTAAAAAATTCAAATATTATTGAAGACTTAATTAAGATAGATACAATTGTCATTGATAAAACTGGAACAATCACCGAAGGAAAAATGTCAGTAAAAAAAGTATTTATTAATGTTGAAAATTACTCAGAGAATTATATCTTACAATTAATCGGTAGCCTAGAAAATTACTCAGAACATCCTATAGGAAAAGCTGTTACAAGATATATTAAAGAAAATGATCTATCTTTATTCGATGTAAAAGATTTTAATTTACATAAAGGTCTTGGAGTACAAGGAATAATAGAAAAACATTTTTTGGCTATTGGTAATCAAAAATTTTTAAAGACCATGGGAATAAATACTGAAAATTTTGAGAATGAACAATTAGAATATGATGAAGATAAATCTGTTACAAAAATATTTTTTGCTATAGATAACATTTTTGCAGGATATATTGAGGTAGAAGACAAAATTAAATTGGAAGCAAAAGAATCTATTCGTAGGTTAAAAGAAAAAGGTCTTAATATTATTATGCTAACTGGCGATCATTATCAAACAGCTCAAAAAGTCGCAAATAAAGTGGGAATAGATACATTTGTATCTAATCAACTACCAAAAGATAAAATAGAATATATTATAAAATTACAAAATGAAAATAAAAAAGTTATGATGATTGGTGATGGTATTAATGATGCTCCTTCATTAGTTCAAGCTAATATAGGTCTTGCTATTTCTAACGCTACAGATATTTCTATGGAAGCAGCAGATATAACTTTAATAAAAAGTGATTTAGAAATCTTACCAAAATTATTTATACTTGGTGATGTTGCAGTTCAAGCATTAAAAACAAATATATGGTGGGCTTTTTCTTATAATATTATAGCTGTCCCTTTAGCTATGACAGGATATTTAAAACCGATAGTTGCAGCTATTGCAATGGTATTAAGCAGCTTGTTGATTGTTAATAATTCATTAAGGCTTAGAAGGAAATTTTAGAATATAATATAATTTAGTTATAAGTAAAAGTTTGTAAAAGATTAGTTATGATAACTAATACATTGATAATTGATTAATATTTTACAAAAATATCTTACTTAAAAAAATATGAGGTTAATATTATGAACATGGGTCTTTATTTATTCGGTCTTGCTTTTTGTATGGGATCTAGTGCATGGTGCTTTTTAGCATGGGCTGTAAAAGATGGTCAATTTAAAGAAGATGAAGAAATACAAAATTTAGCTTTAGCGTCAGAAGATAAATATAGATAAAAATATGCTTAGTAACAAGGCTTTTATCCCTAATATTGGCGTTCCAAGTAAGTATAATGTAACAAAAAGAAGGCGATTTACTCAATCTTTTTTCTTGATACTTTATTTTATATTTCCACTTTTTGGCATTTTCTATTTTGACAGTTCCTCTAGTAGTTTTGTTTTATTAGGAAAAACTATTGGTATTAATAACTCAGTCCTTTTTGTTTTAGGATTTATAGTATTACTTACATCTGTTATAACTGCTGCTATAACAACTGGTCGTAGTTTTTGCGGTTGGGTTTGTCCACAAAACTTTTTATCTGAAGTAATTAATAAAATAATAAAAGCTTTTGCTCTTAAATCTAATGGTGAGAAGAAAATAATACCTTATGCTGTTATAACTGCAGCCACACTTTTAATTTCTATATCTGTTGCTATCAATTTTATGTTTTATTTTGGTGCTCCTGCCAATGTCTTTAATTCATTAATACATGGTCAATTAAACGGTAATATTACTATTTTTGCTTCAATATTTGGCATTTTAGTTTTTTCTGGAATAGGTATTTTTAGACATGATTTTTGTAAATATGCTTGTCCTTACGGAATTATGCAAGCTGCTGTTGCTGATAAGACAACTCTTAGAGTAAGATTTGCCAAAGAACGTTCTAGTGATTGTATAGATTGCGACGCTTGTACAGATATTTGCTATGTTGATATTGAACCACGTAAACTTATACAAGCAGATCCAGGCTGTATGAATTGTGGTCTTTGTGTTGAAGCTTGTCATCAAGTCTTAGAGCCTCTGGGTGTACAGAGTATGTTAGACTTTACTTCTGAAAAAGATGTAAAAAAAGAAAATATAAATAGTAAAGCTGTTTTAATAACTACATCAACCTTATTTGCTTTTCTAACTGTATTCATATATATGTTTTTTAATATTCCAAGTATTGACCTAACTGTTACAAGAGATGACTCTTATGTATCTGTCCTTAAGCCAGATGGTTATTTATCAAGTAATTATTTTGTACAAGTAATGAATCAAACTACAAAAGAAAAAAATATTAGTTTTAAGGTTGAAGGTATTCCAGAAAATTTTATTACTTTTGATAAATCTAACTTAATCTTAAGTAATGGTCAAAGAGATAGATTTAAGTTTAAATTAAACGCAAAAAAATCACTTCTAACACCAGGAATTATACAATTTAACGTACTTACTTATGATACTAATGATATTAATAAAAAGCCACTAAATATAGCTAAAGCTTCTCTTTATGTACCTAATTAAATAAATAACTTCATACGTTTTTTATCAAATTAAATTTAGAAGGGTAACCATAAAAAATTATTCCTACAGTGTTGTAGAACTAGTACTTTACGGTTACTCTTAACATCAAGAAAACTAGAATTATAATTTTGTTCTGGTTTTGACCAATCAGACCAATACGACCTAATAGCTTATAATAATCAATTATCCAAAAAAATATTTAACCAAACGTATATGCTAAAACAAATAATTTAGATATAATTTCTTAAGTAAATGATCTTTATTTAGAAAAGGCTATAGAAACTATGTATATTAGATTTGAAGACGATGAAGAAGATGAAAAAGGGTTAAAAAATCTATTTGAAGGTTTAAGTGATTCAAGACTCTTTAATAAAAAATTCCTTGAACAAAGAAAGATTTTTCTTTGGGGACCTGTAATGGATGAATCAGCGAAAGATATAGTAAACAAATTACTTTATCTTGAATCTGTTGCTCCAGGAAAAGAAATAACTTTTTATATTAGCAGTCCAGGTGGTGTAGTAACTTCTGGTATGGTAATTTATGACACAATGAAAATGATAAGCTCACCTGTCGCTACTGTTTGTATGGGACTTGCTGC
>JACMQJ010000008.1 GCA_014377055.1 Candidatus Sericytochromatia bacterium | reverse complement strand
TCTGCTGCTACAGTTAATTTTGTTACCATAGGAGAATCTTCATTTCCCCCCTTAGTGTGAACCTTTACGGCTTCCAAAATATGCCATTTTATTTCTTTTGGTATATCAAAATCTTCTAAAAATTCTTTTGAAAGTAAAAAGCTCATCCTAGAATGTATTGCTCCTCCCTGTGGACGACCATAAATTCTTTCCTCTGACCATCTTCCCCAGTCATGCATTAATCCCCCTAAAACACCTACTGTTTCCCAACCAGACACTTGTTCTGAATCTATCAACTCCAAAACACATGCAGGAACTTTAAAGATAGCATGCCTTGCATCATGAGATGGCATCGCATTTTGACTTAAATTAGACAAAATATTCCACAATTTTTCAAAAACTGTTATTAAAATTGCTTGACCTTCGTGATGATACCAATTATTTAACACTTCATTATTCAGAATAGGAGAAGGATTTTTATCTGTATATGAATGAACATTTTGCTTTAAATCTTTGGGAATTCTTTCTTGAAATTCTGGTGAATTGACAAAAGATAATGGTGATTTAAAAAATAAATCATAATACGGGTTTTTATATTGCATAATAATAAGTAACAAAACAGCTACTTATGTTACAGTATGCTTTTAAAAATGCAAAAATATTTTATATTTTTTTTGATTTTATTTTTACTGTAATGTCTTTCAGACTATTGCTTCCTACCTTAAGGAAAATTTCTATACGCGAATACAATATGGAAATAGATTACTAATTATTCGTTAATTAAAAAATGAATTTTAGTTTATTTATTCCAAAGGTGATGAAGTATTCACATACACAATATTATTGATATCTCCTTCTGCTTCATCTTTAATAATATCATCAAGATCTATCCAATTCTCACCATCATAATCCCAATACACTTGTGAAGATCTTCTTCCTCTTTAAATATCAATAAGATATTGACTGATTTTTTGATAATAGAGATATACTTTATTTTATATCTATATCTTCGTGAGCAATAATGATTTTTTCATATTTTCCATCTTCAATGTGGCGAACTTCTTCATCGAAGTGGTAAGAACCAGCATACTCACTGAAAGTCCAAGCACCATTTTTTAATACAGTTTCTTTTTCTTTTTCAGTGAACCACTCAGGCTTGAAATTGATTTGAGGATAGTATTCACCGGCACCATCCATTGCTCCTTGTGCATGAAGTAGTTGTTTTGTTTTCTTATCACGAATTGTTAATACAGAGATTTTCATTTTTTATCCTTGAATTTATTTAGAAAAACGAAATTATATCATAAATATAACTATTAATTTTTAACTTTGTAAGTTAAAGCTTTTTTTCTTTTTTCTATCATTTCATATAATTCAGTAGGACTTGCCATAACTTGGAGTTGATGACCATCTGAATCGTCTTTTCCAGCATCTTTTATTTTAATATTAAAAGCTCCTATTTTAATTCCAATAGAGTATTTCTCTACATGCTTAGAAGTTGGCATGCTACAATTTTGATGGCCGCGACCATCATCAAATATAGACTCTATAGTTTCAAATAAATCTTCATACTTAAAAATTCTCCAATCATCGGGATTAGTGCTTCTGGCTTGTATCGGAAAAATACAGTAACTAGGCTTATTTATACCGTCTCCTTGTGTTATATATTTTACTAATTTCATCCAATATTCTTTATCTTCAGATAGACCCTTTATTTCGCATCTTTCAATTACACTTAGCTCTGAGCATAAGTAACGATAATCTGCTTTTACTAATGTTTTAATACCATTAATTTTTTTATATATTAAACCACCATAACCATTTTTCTTTGCTTCAGGTGCCCACTGTCCATAGCCTACTACTTTTTCAAATGCCGTTGCTGCATGAGGGTATTTATCTCTTATAATATCAGCAAATTTATTAACGCTTCCTATTAAAAACTGAGTGTTTTCTGGAACAGATTTTATTTGTATATTTTCTATTAGTTTTTTTGTATCATAGTTTTTTTGTAAAATACTTATTGAAACATCGGTTTTTCCATTACCTCTACAATCTTGAATATGAATATAAGCTGTTTCGGCTAACTTAATTCCTTTATCTATTAATAGTTTTTTAAAGAAATTCTTCTCTGTAAGATTCATTTCTTCAGGTTTTATCATGCTATATTTTGTAGTAAAATATTTTTCAAAATTTTTACCATCAAGATGTGTTTGTTTGCCTCTTCTATTTGTAGGCTTACTATTGGATAGCTGTAAATTCATTTTAGTCTTTTTTATAAAATGATTCTACTCTTGGAAAAGATTCATCTGTAGCTCTGCTTACTTTAAAACTAGGAGCCTTTTCTTTACCAGCTATGAAACTGTTCCAAGCATCAAAGAGATACCAATAAGTACGGCTTTCAGCCTCATGTGGGTCAGATTTTCTCCCTCCCAGAACCTTTCCCTTTAGACTTTTATTTCCTAAAAGTTTATTCCTTGTAGCCACAATCAATTCTCTATAATCAATACCTTCATGTACGGTAGTTTTTTGAGTAATAATAAGATCTTTCATAAAAATATCTGCTTTAGCAGGATTAATTTTCTTTAAAATAAGATAAATAGTTCCTATGTCTGATTTATTACCAAGAAATTGAACATCTTTGTGATTGTCCATATATTGAGCAATTTCTTTAAATAAATCTTCATCTTTACGAACTAAATCTAAAGTCTCTTGACCGTTGCAAGGAGTAACAATATTCCACATATTACCTTTTTTAGCAAGATAATGATTATACTTGCGAGCCATTGAGCTAAGGTTAGACTTATTGCTGTAGCCCTCAATTGCAAGTATGTCAGAAGGGCTTCTTTTTTTCCCTGTATCAATCACATGGAAAGCTTCATCTGGCTCATTAAAGCTAACTTTGAAACTAGGAGATTTCCCTGAACCAATAATAGCTTTCAGGCGGTGCTGACCATCAGCTAATTGCTTTTGTTTATTAAAGCTAATACAAGTTGCACCTTCAACCCATTTACCCTCGTTCATATCTTTAGTGTACTTAATAATGGTTGCACTAGAAAGAGGTCTGTTCTTACTATTGTGTTTGTCTAGAAGTTCTTGAGCAACAGAGGGAGTTATTGTAATGAAAGCTAAATCTGTTTCTTGACCTAAATCAAATAGGGCATTAATTGACTGAATATGGACAGGAGTTTCGCGGTTAATAGTTTGCATTTTAATTCCTTGCAGGTTAATATTTTTAATATCGTATCTGTAAAATAAACAATGTCAATAGACTAATTTACTTTCCCTCAGGGACTGCTTCTGTTATTCAGAAGCAGTCATAAGTGTTTGATTTCATTAATTATTTATTTTTTATTAACTTAATGAAAAGAATTAATTATTCCATCATTAAATGAATTAATATTTATTAGAATAAGCAAAGATAAGCTCTTTTAATGTTTCTTTCTTTTTCATAAATCATTATCTATTAAATAAATTAATTATTCTTATATTAATATAGAAAAATACAGCATTAAATGCACCAATTAAGTGCAAAAAAAGGCTTTTATCTCTATTTTAAGTCAAAATTATGAATAAAAAACTTTCTCTGAGGAAAAAAATCAATATACAAAACAATCTTTTTTTCTATATTTTTAAAAGAATATCTTTAAATATAAAAAAATCTTTGATATATTTATGAATATTTTTTGATTCACTTATTAAATCTAATATTTAACTAAAAATTTAATCTACAAGTTAATTTTGAGTTAATTTTGAGTTAATTTTAGGCAAAAAATAATTTTGTAAAAAAATGTAACATTCTTTGATATGTTTAATACCTTAGTGAACATAAAAGTCTTTAGTTATTTTTAATTGGAAATATGGTTTTTCTTAGTTTCTAAAGTATTAGATTTAACTTCGTTAAAAATACTAATATAAGGCATAGATTCATAAAGCTGATTACCCTTATCTAGCATCTCTTGACCTAATCTCTCAAGATTAATTGTATACCTTAACATATCATGATATTTCAAAATTGTTTTAACTTTTTTATCTATATTATTCCAGAATAATTTTTTTTGATTATTCATCATATTTTTAAAAACTGTAAATCCCTCTTCTAAATCTTGGCAATTATCTTTTAATGAAATATGATTGCTATATTTATAAAATATTAATCCCGCTTGAGGAACTATATCTTCATCATGCTTATACTGACAAATTCTTTTATCAATTTCTTTTTTTGAATAAATTTCATTACCACCTCTAAATATTGAAGCTGATGTCTTTACCATTTCCATAAAGCTTTTATTAGCAAGCTTATGTCCTATTCGGCAAATAGTGTGATGAATTAAACTCTTAGTTGAGTTGGGAGAGCCATAAGTAAAACCCGATAAATTAACCGATGCATTTTTTGCTTCTGAAGAATTAAAAAATTCCTGAACCATTGCTCCTCCCAAGCTATGACCACTCACCTGCACATCTTGAATGTTATTTTCTTTTACATATTTCCACACCGCATCTTCAAATGGCTTAAAACATTTATAAAAATCTTGCATGTCAAAATATGCATATGACACAAATTCTTTTAATTTTTTAGAATTAATATCTGTTCCTCTGAATGCAATATGTAAAGCTTTTTTATTATTTATTATGGACTCAAATACTACTGCTCCTGCCAAGTCATCCCATGCTGTATAGTATCCTAATTGTGAAGTAAACTTAGTTTCATAAAAATTACTTTTTATTTCTCCTGATGAGGGTAAATCCAGCATGATTGGTGTAAAAACTCTAGCATTGAATTGTTTTAGTAATCTTTCGTAGGATTTTCTAAAAGTTGTCTGTTCGGGAACTTGTTGAATGCTATGAGGCTGGAGCCATCTATTGGCTTTGTACACACCATACGATAGCATTGAATTCAAAAATGCTTTATCAATCTGTGTTAGTTCATCGTAGTCCATATATTAATTGTAATAGAACTCAGATGTAATACAAGAAATTATTGATTCTTTTAGCTACACGAATTTACTTTTAGTTGAAAATCTTTTCTCACCACCATTGACACTATATCTATACAGGGTATGTTGCAGAATAATAAAATAACTCGTAAAATCTATTCATTTGAAGGATTTTTAATATTGCTCAACATATTGTTTGTTATTCTAGAGTTTCAAGTCATGATCAAAAAAAAAGATTTAGTCTCACAAGAAGCTAAACTTATTCAATATGCTAAAAATTTACCTAACTTTAATAACAATATTATTTCAATTACTGATTTAGGTTCTGGATTAAATTACAAGAAAAAAGGTTTAAATAAGTTAATCTCTTTAATTTTTTGTAACCAAGTTAACACCTTAGTTTTAAATCATAAAGATAGATTACTAAGGTTTGGCTCTGAATTAATATTTAAACTTTGTGATTTTTTTCAAGTTAAAGTTATTATTGTAGAGCAAGCTACAGATAAAAGTTTTGAAGAAACTTCTGTAGGCTGATGTTATTGAATTAATGACTGTATTTTGTGCTAGATTATATGGTAAAAGAAGTCATAAAAATAAAATAGTATTAATTAAATAAATTTTTTTCTTACATCTGATTTAATAACTGGTTTCACCTTGCTATAAATATTAATTTATATTATTATACAGTCATAAATAAAAATATAAATGCAAACAACATTAACTGCAACTCTATTTGAAAATCAAGATAATATTCAATTGATAAAAAATCAATTAGATAGAGTTGTTGTTGAGCATAGTTTAATCCAAAGAAAATTATATAAAGACATAATCTCTTACAAATTAAAAAATAAAATTAAAGATTTATCGAATACTAAAATTAATGAATTAAAATCTAGTTACCAGTTAAATTACAATATTAATTCTAGGCAATATAATTCAATCTATCTTGAGTTAACAGGTAAAATTTCTTCTGTATTGGAATTAAATAAAGGCTATATTAATGATACAAAAATTAATATTAAATCATTAGATAAAACTATTCAAACTAAGAATAAAGCACTAACTTCAGAAATTAAGTCTGTTGAAATTTATAATAAAGACTTAATTAATAAAGATAAAAACTGTAATCAAACCAAACTTAATATATTAGAAAATAATATAAACAACCTAAAGAAAAAACTGTTTTATTTAAATGATAAATTAATTAAAGCTAAAAATAAATTAAATAGATTACAATTAATTCAGTCTACTGGTAATCCACAATTATGTTTTGGTAGTAATAAATTATTTAAACAACAATTTGAAATAGACAAAAACTTAGTTAATCCTAAATACAAAAATTTAACTCCTTTTAAAACTTTTGCTTCTTGGAAACAATCTTGGTTAGAAAGTAGAAATAAAAGTTTTTTCCTAGTAGGATCTAGCGATGAGGCTTGTGGCAATCAAAATTGCCAAATAAAACATATTATTAATAATTTATATGAGATTAAACTAAATATTAATCCCAAAGAAAATAAATTAAACAACAGATACATTAAGTTTAAAATATATCTACATAATGATAAAAATAATACTTTAAATAATGCTATTAGTTTAAAACAAGCCATTAGCTTTAGATTTAATAAAGTTAATAAAGTAGATGGTTATAAAATATCAATCAGTCTAGATAAAACCAAGCAACAAACTAAAATGATTAGCAATAAATCATTAGGAACTATTGGAGTAGATATCAATGCTGATCACTTAGCTGTAGCTCAAACAGATAGATTTGGTAATTTATTAGAAGTATTTAATTTACCGTTAGATTTAAAGAATAAAACTACAGAACAAAGTAAGGCTTTAATTGGTGATGCAGTTAAAGAACTTACTGATTATGCTCTCCAAGTGAATAAACCAGTAGTCATAGAAAACTTAGATTTTAGTAATAAGAAAAAAGAATTAAAAAATAGTTTTAATAAAAAATACAATCAAATGCTGTCTAGTTTTGCTTATTCTAAAATCATAGAATTAATCAAGAGTAGATGCTTTGATAAAGGATTAGAAGTTATTGAAGTCAATCCTGCTTATACCAGTAAAATAGGCAAGTTTAAGTACCAAGACTTATACAAGTTAACAACTCACCAAGCCGCAGCCTTGGTGATAGCTCGTAGAGGATTATTAAGCTACTCTAAAACTATTCAAAATATAAAAGGAACTAGTAATGAAATTATAATTGAGAATAAAGAGAAAAAAATATCTAACCGAAGAAGTAAGTACTATTGCTTTGATTTACCTGTAAGGAATAATCAAAGGAAACAAGGTAATTACTGGAAAG